>DEBW01000038.1:8699-17586 GCA_002348905.1 Ruminococcus flavefaciens
GCCGGCAGGCGATATACCTATGGACTACAACTCTGACGGCAGAGTTGACGCTTTCGACGTTTCTGCCGCAAGAAGCAAAGGTGTAAAAGCCGATGAACTCAAAGCCGTTGCAGACTTTGTTCTCGGAAAAAAGGCAAAGTCCTCAACAGGTAAATACGACAGCGAATACACCATTGACGAGAGCTGTATCCTTGAACCAAAAGGAACTGTACATACCGGCGAAGGTACTTTCTACGGCGGAGGTTATGTCGGCGGTCATGCTATGCTTGATCCTGTATCACATGATTACTGGATAGTTGCCATGAACCATTCCGACTACAACAGTGCTCAGCTTGCAGGTGCTTATCTTGAAGTCACAGGTGAGCTTGGAACTATAAATATGCTTGTTACTGATGAGCTTCCGGAGGGTAAAAAAGGTGACTTAGACCTTTATACCGACGCTTTCCCGCTTATAGCTCCTGTTGAAAAGGGCAGAGTGCCTGTAAGCTGGAAAATAGTGCCTCTTGACAGTGCTGAGGATGCTCCGATAAGCTTCAAGTACAAAGAGGGAAGTACACAGTACTGGTGCGGAGTACAGGTGAGAAATCACCGCTATCCTATCACTAAGCTCGAACTTCTCAAAGACGGTGAGTGGGTAGAGATACCACGCCGTCCGTACAATTATTTCGAGTCCCGTGAAATGGGTGAAGGTCCGTTCACTTTCCGTATCACTGATATATACGGACAGGTCATAATTGATAGGGATATACCTCTTTCAACTGATGATACTGAGATAATCCCCGGACACGTTCAGTTCCCGAAATAATGGAGAAAACTTTATATGAAAGTAAATGCTGCTGATTGTATTTGGGCATTCGTGTCGCTGCTCTTAATAGGCGTATCCTTTCATTTCGGCTATCTGCTTTACGGCATATTAGGCGTATACGCACTGATGGTCGTGCTTTTTATGTGGCACATAATAAGTATAAGAAAGCGTCAGGAGCGCTCTGTTGCAGTTTTTGGCATTATTACTGAATACCTTGTAACAAAAGACGTAGTAAAAAGATATTATCCTGTCCTCAGATACACCACCGAGGACGGTGCGGTCATCAGCTCAACGTATAAAGTTGCTGACAAAGAGCAAAGATACAGTGTCGGTTCTGAGGAAATGATATGCTATGATCCCGATGAACCGGAGTTCTTCTACTTTGCCAACCGTGAAAGTGAAATGATAAAGGATTACTGCCGTTTTATATTTTTTGGAAGTATTCCGGCTGCTGCTGTATTTATGGTCATAATATTCAGCTAAGGCAGAAAAGACAGGAGGTAATTCCGATGAAAAACATTGTTGTCCTCGTTTCAGGAGGCGGTACTAACTTACAGGCTCTCATTGATGCGGAAAAGTCCGGCATCATACAGGGCGGTAAGATAACCTGCGTTATCTCCTCAAAAGAGGGTGTATATGCTCTTGAAAGAGCTAAAAACAGCAATATCCCGACAAGAGTCATCCCACGAAAGGAGTACAGCGACAGCGTAAGCTACAGCAAGGCTGTACTTGCCGCTCTTGATGAGGAAAAGGCTGACCTTATCGTACTTGCAGGATTTATGACTATCCTTGACGAGTGCGTTACAAGCAAGTACGCTTATAAGATAATCAACGTTCATCCGGCACTCATACCGTCATTCTGCGGTGAAGGCTACTACGGACTTAAAGTCCACGAAGCCGCTCTTGCATACGGCGTTAAGGTAAGCGGTGCTACCATACATTTCGTAAACGAAAAGGCTGATGCCGGAGCTATCATTCTTCAGGGCACTGTTGACGTTGAAAAGGATGATACACCTGAGATACTTCAGAGACGTATCATGGAAAATGTTGAATGGAAGCTTCTTCCAAAGGCTGTTTCACTGTTCTGTCAGGACAGAATAGAAATAGCTGACGGAAAAGCTTACGTAATATAATATGGATATCCGGCAGATAAAAGAGAAACAGTCGGTTCAGAAGCTTTTCCTTTGCTTCTGGATGTATGCTGTGCTTGGCTGGTGCTATGAGGTATTCATTGAGGTATTTGTCAAACGCTGGGGATTCCATAACAGAGGAGACTTGTTCGGTCCGTACTGTCCGATATACGGTGTCGGAGCACTTCTGTTCCTGCTGTGTTTCAGCAGGCTCATGAAGAAAAAGGATGTCAAGTGGCTGAATATTGCAAAACCGCTGATAATTTTTGTCGGGTGCATGACAGTCGCAACGGCAGTCGAACTGGCTGCGACGTATATCCTTGAATATACCAAAGGCTCGTGGCCGTGGCAGACCTATTCAGAATACAAGTACAACTTTCAGGCTCGCATAGCACTGTCAACCTCTGTACGCTTCGGTCTTGGCGGAGTGCTTTTCATGTATGCCGTACAGCCGTTCTTTGACTGGCTTCTCTCAAAGCCAGAACGTAGGACTATAAACATCATCGCAGTCACAGTTCTGCTGATAGTCCTGACGGACTTCATATACGTAACAACAACGGGCTATAAGCCGGTACTGGCAGAAGGCTCGGTGTCATTGATGCAGATACTATTATTATTCAGAATATAAACCATTACCCGAAAGGAGTATTTATCATGAAAATGCTTGATTTAGCACAGGAACTCAGCTCAAACGCATATCCGGGAAGAGGTATCGTTATCGGTAAGTCCGCTGACGGAAAGTACGCTGTTACTGCTTACTTCATCATGGGCAGAAGCGAAAACAGCCGCAACCGTGTATTCATCGAGGAAGGCAAGGGCATCCGCACTGAGGCTTTCGATCCTTCAAAGCTCACTGATCCGCACCTTATCATCTACGCTCCTGTAAGAGTGCTCGGAAATAAGCTTATCGTTACTAACGGAGATCAGACTGATACTATCTATGAGCTTATGGACAAGCAGTACACTTTCGAGCAGGCTCTCCGCACAAGAGAATTCGAGGACGATGCTCCTAACTTCACACCTCGTATATCCGGTATACTCCGCTTTGACGACAAGGGCTTCAACTACGCTATGTCTATATTAAAGAGCGCTAACGGCAATCCTGATTCATGCCAGAGATATACTTTCAGCTACAATAACCCTGTTTCCGGCGAAGGTCACTTCATCCATACTTACATGGGCGACGGTTCTCCGCTTCCGAGCTTCGAGGGTGAGCCTAAGCTTGTTGGCATCTCCGGAAGCATTGACGAGTTCACAGATATGCTCTGGAACAACCTCAACGCTGACAATAAGGTTTCCCTCTTTGTTCGCTACGTGAACCTTGAGGACAATACTGAGGAAACCCGCATCGTTAACAAGAATAAGTAATAGGACGTATCAGTTCATTTTTGTTCTGCTCACTGAAATTATCAGGTGATACTATGAAAATATCTTTTGACCTTGACGAAACTCTTTTCGTGAATCCGGCGGAAGTTCCTATAGAACCGGAACTGAAATTCCCTTATAACATGATATATAAGGACAAGCTCAGAAAAGGTGCTGTGGAGCTTCTGAAAGAGATAAATTCGTCTGATACCGAGCTTTGGATATATACCACCTCCAACAGGAGCGTGAAGTATATCCGCAACATTTTCAAACACTATGGCATAAGGATAGACAGTATCGTCAATGCTGAACGCCATGAAAAAGAAGCCGCAAGAGGAAGAGCCGGTTTTCCGTCAAAGTGTCCGTCTGTGTACCGCATAGACCTGCACGTTGACGATGAAAAATCTGTCTATGAAAACGGCATTGCCAACGGCTTCCGTGTTTACCGCATAACCAACGACGATGCAGAATGGACTGACAATATCCGCAGAGAACTTGAAAGAATAAAGCGGAATTATAACAAATAATTCCTGAAATATTATGGAAAAAATAAAAGGAATACTTAAAAATCTTTTGGTTTTTTACAAGAAATGTTGGATGCCGCTAACCATTATCTTTTTCATTATGAACTTAATGACGGTTTCATGGTTTATTGAAGATAAAGGGCTGAACGGCGGCTTCTATCTTTTCGACTATATGACAGCTCACATGGAACGTGAAAAAGCAGTTGACCTGTACTATTTCATGTGTGATCTGTCTTTTGAATTTATCAATCTATTATTAATATATCCCACTGCAATTATACTGGCTGTGGCGCTGATATTCATGATATATCATGATATGAAGTCTGAAGAGAAGCGTTTTTTCAAGTGTTCATTCTATGCATTGATGCTTCTCTTGGTCTTATTCATTGCATTTATCGCATATCCGATCGCATACAAAGCATATTGGAATGATATATCAAGTACATAAAGCTGATTTGATAAGTTCAGAATTATGCATTAAGCATTATGAATTATGAATTAAAAATAAGGAGGACATTATCATGTCAAATGAAATGCAGTTAAAATACGGCTGTAACCCGAATCAGAAGCCTTCAAGAGTTTATATGGCTGACGGAAGCGAGCTTCCTATCGAAGTTCTCTGCGGCAGACCTGGTTATATAAACCTTCTCGACGCTCTCAACGGCTGGCAGCTCGTTAAGGAGCTCAAAGCTGCTACAGGTGTATGTGCAGCAACTTCTTTCAAGCACGTATCTCCTGCCGGTGCTGCTATCGGCAGACCGCTCAGCGACGACCTCAAGAAGATATACTGGGTAGACGACCTCGGCGAGCTTTCTCCGCTTGCAAGCGCTTACGCAAGAGCAAGAGGCGCTGACAGAATGTCCTCTTATGGTGACTTCATCGCTCTCTCTGACAAGGTTGACGTTTGCACAGCCAAGATGATACAGCGTGAAGTTTCTGACGGTGTTATTGCTCCTGACTATGATCCTGAGGCACTCGAAATCCTCAAGTCCAAGAGAAAGGGCACTTACTGCATACTCAAGATAGACGAGAACTACAAGCCTGCTCCTATTGAGACAAAGCAGGTTTACGGCGTTTCCTTCGAGCAGGGACGCAATGAACTCGATATCAACCGTGAGCTTCTTGCTAACGTTGTTACTGAGAATAAGGACATCCCTGACGACAAGAAGGACGACCTCCTTATCTCTCTTATAACTCTTAAATATACACAGTCCAACTCTGTATGCTACGTTAAGGACGGTCAGGCTATCGGTATAGGCGCAGGTCAGCAGTCAAGAATCCACTGCACACGCCTTGCTGGTCAGAAGGCTGACAACTGGTGGCTCAGACAGTCTCCACAGGTAATGGGACTCCAGTTCGTTGACGATATCCGCCGTGCAGACCGTGACAACGCTATTGATGTATACATCGGCGATGAGTATGAGGATGTTCTCCGTGAGGGCGAGTGGCAGAGAATATTCAAGGTTAAGCCTGCTGTATTCACTGTTGAGGAGAAGAAGGCTTGGCTTGCTAAGAATACAGGCGTTTGCCTCGGTTCTGACGCATTCTTCCCATTCGGCGACAATATTGAACGTGCTAAGAAGTCCGGCGTTGCATATATCGCTGAACCAGGCGGTTCTATCCGTGACGATAACGTTATTGAAACCTGCAACAAGTACAATATCGCTATGGCATTCACTGGCATCAGACTTTTCCACCACTGATATCTTTACATATGTTACAAAGGCACTCCGGTTTATGGAGTGCCTTTTTTAGAACTGTTCTGTACGAAAATCAATTAATATTTCTAATCAACAAAATTGAAATCCGTGACTTTGTTGCATTTTTACTTGAAAAAAATCTGCCGATGTGTTATACTGTATTTATGACTTTTTCCGGAGGGATAAAAATGAATATCAAATCTGCTATTGCAGTTCTTTCTGCGGCAGTTACCCTGCTTGCTATGAGCGGCTGCGGAGATAAAAATGAATCTGTAAGACCGTATGATGTGGCTTCTGATACATCATCACCTTATTCTGAAACTGCATCTGAAAATGTATCTGCTGAGGGTGAAAAGCTCACCACTAAGGACGGACTTTTCTCTGTTGTGCGTACTCCTCGCTTTACTGACTATGAAGGCGTATTCTCAAAGCAGTATGAGTTCTTCATTGAGGACAAGGCTGAAAATATTAACGTAGGAGTAATGGAAGTTGCTGATATGCATATATCTGCTGAGTGCTTCACTGAGGCTATGAAGCAGCAGTATGAAGCTTCATATGAAGATATCAAGTCATATGCTGCTGAAAACAGCGAGCGTCCTGCATACATCCTCGAAGCTGTATACTCCAATGAGGCCGGTTCAAAGCGCAATTTCTACTTTGAAGCTGTACAGTACGGCAATGGTGATAACATAGTTGTGCTGGTATCATCTCCTTTGGAATCTGCTGAAAAAGGCAAAGAGGCTGCGGAGGAGATACTCGCAACTGCTGAGTACTACGGAGATGCCGAAAAAACTGAGCCGGAAACTCATACAAACGACTTTTTCAGCATAACTGCTGACAAGGACAATTATTTCTATACCGCTGACGATAAAGAAGCTACAGTTCGTCCGAATATTGCGAATAATGATGCTGAACGCTATGGCTCGTTCAAGTTGTCAGCTGAGAAAAGCGGAAGTACAGCACAGGAACTCGCTTCTGCCGAGGAACAGAAGTCAAGGGAAAATGAAAAAATAGGCAACGTATCAGTCAGCGAAACGAATTTCCTCGGCAATAAAGCTGTATGCGTATCGTGCATACTTATGTCAGAGGTAATGAACTTAAAGCGTGAGGTATACTACTTCGATGTTAAGGGAGTTTGCTATCAGGCGCAGTACCTCGCTCCGGAGGACGAATTTGATGAGTATAAGGAGTCTGCAAAGGCTTTGGTTGATACTATAGAATTAAAATAAAAATCATTGAGAATAAACAGGAGGAATTATTTATGAAAAATGTATTGGTCGTAGGCGGCGGCGGTCGTGAACACGCTATCATCATGAAGCTTGCTGAGAGCGATAAGGTAGGAAAACTCTACTGCGCTCCGGGTAACGGCGGTATATCAAAGTATGCAGAGTGCTTTAACGTATCTGCTACTGATATCGACGGCATCGTTGAGCTTGCTAAGAAGCTTCAGCCTGATATGGTAGTTGTAGCACCTGACGATCCGCTCGTGCTTGGTATGGTAGACAAGTTACAGGCTGAGGGCTTCATGACATTCGGTCCAAAGGCTAACGCTGCTATCATCGAGGGAAGCAAGGTCTTCTCAAAGGAGCTTATGAAGAAGTACAACATCCCTACAGCTTTCTATGAGGTATTTACTGAGAGCGACAAGGCTATCGCTTACCTCAGGGAGCAGAACAGCTATCCGGCTGTAATAAAGGCTGACGGTCTTGCTCTCGGAAAGGGCGTTATCATTGCTCAGAACGAGGATGAAGCTGTAAAGGCTGTACACGATATGATAGATGAGCTTAAATTCGGTAAAAGCTCTGCTCGTATAGTTATCGAGGAGTTCCTCACAGGCCCTGAGGTATCTGTACTCTCATTCACTGACGGCAAAACTATCGTTCCTATGATATCTTCTATGGATCACAAACGTGCTCTTGACGGTGATATGGGACTTAATACAGGCGGTATGGGTACAGTTTCTCCTAACCCTTACTATACCGATGATATCGCTAAGGAGTGCATGGAGAAGATATTCCTCCCGACTATGAACGCTATGAACGCTGAGGGACGTACTTTTGAGGGATGTCTCTACTTCGGTCTTATGCTCACTCCTAAGGGACCAAAGGTCATTGAGTACAACTGCCGTTTCGGTGATCCTGAGACACAGGTCGTACTCCCTATGCTCGATGCTGACCTCTATGAGATATTCGAGGCTATATACAATCACGAGCTTGACAAGGTCGATATCAAGTGGCATAACGGAAGCTGTGCCTGCGTAGTAATGGCAAGCGGCGGCTATCCTGAAAGCTATCCTAAGGGAATAAAGATGAACGGATTTGACGAAAAAGGTCAGGTAGAGGGCTGCTTCGTATACCATGCCGGTACTAAACTCGGCGAGGACGGAAGCTTCCTGACAAACGGCGGCAGAGTTATCGGCGTTACTGCTAAGGGTGATACTCTCCCTGAGGCTCTTGAAACTGCTTACAGCGGCGTTGCAAAGATAAGCTTTGAAGGCGCTCATTTCAGAAAGGATATCGGTCAGAGAGCACTTAAAGCTCTCAGCTAAGGTACACAGCCATGCAGGAAAAACTAAGCAAAGGTTTGTTTTTCGGGCTTATCGGAAATGTACTGTTTGTAGCATTCGGTTTGATATGCTTTATATACTACTGCACTTATGATGTGACAAGCATATTATCAAGCATACTTGAAGCGCTCGCTTACTGTACTGAATTTTTAGGCTTCGGACTTCTTGCTTATTCAGACTATCTGCTTTGTTCAAGCCTGAGATTCAGAAGGCTTCTGAAAATCAGCTATTCGGCATATATATTGCTTGAAGCTGTTATGATGGCGCTTGAACTGAATTCCTACCGTCTTGAATTTTACAAGCCTTATTCCGTTGTACTGGTAATACTCCATACTATCATATCAGGAGCAGCCTGCTTCTCGTTTTTGCAGCTTGATCCGGATAATACAAGGTTTGAAGTTATCATCGTTACCTGTATAGGTATCGCACTTTGCGGAATGATAGCCGTACTTCTTGGTGTGAGAGTATATTTCAGCATTATCGTGAATGCTGTCTGCTTCTCTGTTCTTTTCGGAAGTATAATGTTCCTTCGTTCAAGAGAGGAGATAGAGATAGACTGCCATGGTGACAAGGCAAATGTGCGGAATTTCAGCAGTACGTTCTTCAGTGAAAAAGAAGATGAAAAAACAGACAAGGAATAATATATAAACAAACAAAGCCTCCTTTTTTGACTAAAAGGAGGCTCAGCTTGTCGAGAAAGTATGATTTATTCAAAATTGAAAAACGGACGGCAAATCGCCGTCCCTACAATTTGGCTATTTACCGTAGCTTTTGTAGGGACGACCATTGGTCGTCCG
>DEBW01000038.1:17671-17836 GCA_002348905.1 Ruminococcus flavefaciens
CCTCCTTTTTTGACTAAAAGGAGACTTTTTCTAACATTCGACACGGTAAGACATTTTTTTGTTGACAGGGTATCTTTTTTCACTTATTATATAGAGTATAAGTGCTGGGAAAGGAGGCTGCCAATGTCAAAACGTATACTTGTCGCACGGCAACAGCATTTACTT
>DEBW01000161.1:0-3180 GCA_002348905.1 Ruminococcus flavefaciens
GCTATTTCATTTGTATGATGTGGGAATACTGCATCTTCAGCTCCACAGTGAATATCTAAATATTCTCCTAAATATTTAATTGAAATACCAGAACATTCAATATGCCATCCTGGATATCCTCTTCCCCATGGTGAATCCCATTGCATTTCTTGATTATTAAATTTAGAATTAGTAAACCAAAGTCCAAAGTCAAATGGATTTTTCTTTGATGTATCTTCTTTAATATCTTCTCTAACAGCTACTATTAAATCTTCACTATTTCTTCCTGATAATTCATAATAGTTAGGAAATTTAGTTGTATCAAAATATACATTACCATCACTTATATATGCATAACCATCATTTAATAGTTTAGTAATCATTTTTATATATTCATCTACATTATCAGTTGCTTTTGAAACTATTTCTGGCCATCTTACATTTAACTTTTCACAATCTTTTTTAAAACATTCTGTATAAAAGTCAGCAATTTCCCATGAAGATTTATGTTCTCTTTTAGATGCCACTAACATTTTATCTTCACCGGAATCTCCATCACCAACCATATGACCAACATCTGTTATATTCATACATCTTTTAACATTATATCCAATATATTTTAATCCCTTTTCTAGTACATCTTCAGAAATATATGTTCTAAGATTACCTATATGTGCATAATGATATACTGTAGGACCACATGTATACATAGTTACTTCCTTATCATTATGTGGGATAAACTCTTCAATTTGTTTTGTTAAAGTATTATATAATTTCATAATATCCCCTACTTAATTATAGCACACTTCCTCTTAATATATTATATTTTTTTAAAAAATATCATTGTATATAAAAAATTTTTAATTTTTTGTTGCATAATTCACTTTTATATGGTATTATTATTAAGTAATGTGTATGGACCTTTAGCTCAGTTGGTTAGAGCATCCGGCTCATAACCGGACGGTCCGGGGTTCGAGTCCCTGTTGGCCCACCATGCGTTTCAGAATTTCTGAAACGCATTTTTTGTCATAAAAAAGATTACGATGCTTTGATTCTTACAAAAAATCTCCCCCATATTGTCGGGGGAGATTTCTTATTTTTTCCAATGCTCCAAAGTCGGCAAAAATCCTGTCATATACTCCCGAACCTGCTCAGGAGTGAAATTCTCGTTTGACATATGCCCTACGCAGAAGTCAATGAGCTGTTCCATGTCTGAGTAGATAAATTTTCCGTCAGTATAGCACCATTTGCAGTAGCTTTCATTGAATGAGCCGTCCGGCTCTTTTGAGATATTTGAATCTTCAAGCGGCATTCCGCAGCACTGGCAGATAAGTTTTCTTGTTGAGCCAAGCAGGGTGTTGATAGACACATCAAATAGATCTGAAAGCAGTTTGAGAGTTTCGGTATTAGGGACAGTTTCGCCGTTTTCCCAGCGTGAGACCGCCTGTCTCGTCACAAAAACTTTCTCTGCGAGCTGTTCCTGAGATAAGTTATTTTTATTTCTTAATTCCAGTATGACATCTTTTGTCAGCATAATTATCACCTCAATGAAAGTATATCATTTAATTGTAAGAAAAGCAAGCAACTGTCTGTTGCTGCAAAAGCATGATGTTCGTTCCTTAAATATATTTTACTGCACAAACAGGCAGATACCTCCGGAGAGATATCTGCCTGTTTTTATATCATCAAATTTCCCATTCGTCGCAAAGTTTATTGATAGCTTCGGTGAGTTTACGCATATCGGCGTTGGCTCTGCCGTCTGAGAGCTTGATAAGCTGAGCAAGGCGGTTTGAAGCGGAGAGGAGGTCACTGTAGCAAACGCTGATATTTGACTGATGTTCTTTTTTCGGGATAGGCTTCGGAGCAGCGTCAATGGTTATCTCTCCAGTGAGTATATCAAATTCAGCACCACTGTACGGAGCGTAAGCTTCAAAGCCGAATTCTTCACGCAGACGGTTTGCGAAACTTTCAGCGGAGGTAGCTTCACCGTGATTGATAAAATATTTTTTAACTCCGGTTATAGCTTTTGCCCATTCGGTAAGTCCGTTAACGTCAGCGTGACCACTTACGCCGGGGAGCACTTTTATTTCAGCAGCGACTTTAACAGTTTCACCGAAAAGTTTTACTTTTTTTGCACCCTCAACGATAGAGCGTCCGAGCGTATTTGAAGCCTGATAACCTACGAAAAGCACCGTATTTTCGGGCTTCCAGAGGTTGTGCTTGAGGTGGTGCTTGATACGGCCAGCTTCACACATACCGCTTGCGGATATGATGACCTTCGGGCGTGGATCGTCATTGATAGCTCGTGAATCATCGCTGCTTACGGTGCGGATAAGTCCCTCGAAAGAGATAGGATTTATACCACGGCGCACAAACGAAAGGGCTTCTTCATCGTAGCAGCTTTCACGGTTGTTCATGAAGATATCAGTAGCTTCGTTAGCGAGAGGACTGTCAACGTATACCGGAAAGCCGTCATGTCCGCTTACAAGGTTATCGTGCTTTATCTGACGCAGAAAATAGAGCATTTCCTGAGTACGTCCGACAGCGAATGAAGGTATGATAACGCTTCCGCCACGGTCGAAAGTGGTTTGAAGCACGCTTGTGAGAGCAATTACGTAGTCAGTCGGTCGCTCATGGACTCTGTTTCCGTAGGTAGACTCCATGATAACGTAGTCGGCGGACTCGATATAATTCGGCTCACGGATGAGCGGCTGATTCTTGTTTCCGATATCGCCGGAGAAAACGACAGTGCGAGTTTCGCCGTTTTCGGTAAGTTTAATGATTATACTTGATGAGCCGAGAAGATGTCCGGCATCACAGAAGTATATCTGAATGCCCTCAGCAACGTCTACAGGAGTTTCGTACTCATGCGGTACAAAAAGCTCTATAGCGCCGATCGCATCGTCCATAGTGTAGAGTGGTTCGTAGTTATCCTCACCACGTCTCTGAGCCTTTCTGTTGCGCCATTCTGCTTCAAATTCCTGTATATGGGCACTGTCACGGAGCATAACGCTGCAAAGGTTGGCGGTTGCTGTCGTTGAGTGTATCTCTCCCTTGAATCCACCGGCAAAAAGCAGCGGGAGAAGTCCTGAGTGGTCGATATGAGCGTGTGTCAGAAGTACAAAGTCGATGTCACCAGGTGCAGCAGGTATCTGCACATTTTCAAAAGTATCTTCGCCCTGTTCCATGCCGAAATCCACG
>DEBW01000161.1:3234-8627 GCA_002348905.1 Ruminococcus flavefaciens
AAAGGTTATTTTCATATAGGAAAGCCTCCTGTCTGTAGTTTATATAATTATAACATATTATTCTTGGTTTGTCTATAGTATTTTGTGAAATAATTTTGGTCGTTTTGTAATGTTCGCAATAGATAGCTTGCTATTTTTTCTACTATATGTTATAATATTAGAGAAGTAACGTCTTTTGGAGGTGTATTATGGTAGAAAAATTGAAAAAAGTCCATAAGTACGTGACAATATTTGCATGGTTTGCTTTAGGACTCAGCCTTGTATGGTTTGCAACTTCTTACCCTAATCTTCCGGATGAGATAGGTGTACACTTTGACGGTGACGGTAATTTTGACGTTCATGCGGAAAAATATTACGGTCTGTATCCTTATGCAGTGGTGCTTATTACACTTATCCTTTGCGGACTTGCTTCAAAACTTTCCAAAAAAGTACGTTTTGGATTGGATATCAGTGATGAAGGAGAGGAGATGGTAAGAGCCGGACTAACATTATATCTGGACATTTTTAAGACAGCATACCTTATATTCTATGGTTTTGTGTGGGCAGAGTGTATCATATATCAGCATTCACTGAATACTGATATACCACGTATACTGCTTCTCGCACTATTCGCAGCATTTATCGTTTTTTTAGTTTTCGCAGTAGTCATAATCAAAAAATACAATAAGAAAAAGGTGAAGCATGGATAAAAATATTATTATAAGAACGCTTACTGAAAGTGAGTATAACGTTCTTGACGATTTTCTTTACGAGGCAATATTCATTCCTGAGGGCTGTGAAGCTCCGCCAAAAGATATTATAAATCTGCCTGAATTGCAGGTATATGTTGAGGATTTCGGCAGCAGGTCAAGCGATGTAGCTATAGCGGCTGAATTCAAAGGAGAAATTGTCGGCGCTGTATGGTGCAGGATAATGAACGATTACGGTCATGTCGACGACGATACACCGTCCCTTGCTATCTCTGTCATCAAAGAACACAGACGGCACGGCAATGGCAAGGCTATGCTGAGGGAAATGCTTTTTGAGCTGAAAAGAAAAGGCTTCAGACAAGTTTCTCTCGCAGTTCAGAAGGAGAATTATGCCGTTGATATGTACATAAAAGCCGGTTTCGTAACTATCGACGAAACTGACGAGGAATATATTATGCTCCGCAAACTGTGAGCATCAGTGAGGTATTTTTTCATATGAATAAAAAAGAGACATCAGAGATAAAAAAGAATTTTTCCGATAAAAGCGGATTTTTTATAATGGAGCGTGTACTTACAGGCTTTGTTGACGCTGAAAAGAATGTCCGCTATCATAAGACAAATTCGTGCGTTACTATGTCAGTTGAGGAACACGACGTTTACGACGAGACTTTGAAAAAAGTTCTCAATACCAACGTCGGAAAGAATTTCTGTGAGTACGAGTTCCCGAATGAGGCTTATGAGGAAGGCAAACCGCAGGAAGTGCTGTATTCTCTGCTCCGCTCTGAGCTTAAAGACGACGTTGTGTGCGAGAACTTCATGAACCATATCGCCAACAATATCGAGTATACAGGGCCTTTTGCAGTAATTACCGCATACTGCTCGTATACTATCCGCACAAAGGATAAGAATGACGAGTTTGCTGACGGCGAGGACGAGATCTACCGCTACATACTTACCGCAATATGTCCGGTGAATACAAGCAGTGACGGTTTCGTTTTTGACAGCTTCAACAACGAGATAACAAAGAAACTCAACACTGAGCTTATAATAAGCAAAGCTCCCTCTGACGGTTTTCTTTTCCCTGTTTTCAGCAACAGGAGCAGCGATATCAATCATGTGATGTACTACGCTAAATCGGCTTCAAAGCCAAATATATCTATCGTTGAGGATGTTCTCGGATGCAGCTTCGTTATGTCTGCTGAGAGTGAGAAAACAAGCTTCCAGAGCATACTCAAAAGCGTTGTCGGCGATGACCTTGATTATATGGTCATAAAGACAGTAAACGACAAGCTTCAGGAGGTCGCTGAGGAGAACAAGGATGATACCGACAAGATCACTATCGACAACACAAAGCTCAAAGACATACTTACAGATATCGGCATACCTCAGGAACGTGTCGAGATGACTGATCCTGTTTTTGAGCAGGTATGCGGAAATACTCCGCTTACAGTGTCGAACCTCATCGACAAGAAGACCGTTCTCAGCTCGCCGGGAATAACCGTAAATATCAAGCCTGATGCGGCTGATAAGGTGCGTACAAGTGTTGTTGAAGGCAGAAGATGCCTTCTCATCGACATTGACGATCCGACTATCGAGATAAATGGTCTGCCTGTTACGCTGAACTGAGATCAAAACAGCGGGCGCACATCGTGCGCCCGAATACTGTTTAATAAATCGTATTACAAGGAAGGAGCGGAGCTATGGATAAAATATTCAAGATAACTATGGGTAAGGCTAAATGCGCCGTTGACCTCGGTGACGGAAGTGAGCGTGGTGAGTACGTGGATCAGGACTATATCCTGAACAGGCTCGGCAGACCTCACCGCAGTATCAGCCTCATGTACTGTTACTACCCTTTCGATGAACAGTGGCCTGCACGTATCTCTGAGGTCATGAAAGACTTTGAGATAACTAACCAGTGGGACTATCCATACGACGACTACTTTCCGTATACCGGAGGTATCGGAGGCGACCGCAGCAGCGAGGTCTTTCGGCAAATGCGTGATATCCGCCGCCACGGTCAGGATGTTACTCTCACTATCACTATGGATACAAAGGTCACGGACGATATGCTTGCCGCTATTGCTGACGACCTGCGCCCTTTCGGACGGGTATTCCTTCGTATAAACCATGAAGCTACCGGAAACTGGTTCAACTTCAACAAACGTGCGTCCTATCAGGAAGTTGCAGATTTTTACTGCAACGCTGTGAAGATAGTAAAGGCTCATGCGCCGAATGTTAAGATGATACTATGCATAGGCGGAGTTGAAGACCTCGCTCAGGGCGGAGTCATGGTCAGGGAAAATGAGTTCACGCAGGCTGTGAGAGATACCGATATATGGTCGGTTGACAAGTATATGGCTCTGCACTGGGGCTGGCCTGTTGATGTGGCTGAAACGGGAGGCAATAGCCATAACCGTCATGCCGTAAGAGACATCTACGCCCTCACAAAGGCAAGTTTCGAGCGTTTCAAGTACCTTTGCGGCGGTGAGGTCAAGCCTATGGTAATGTCTGAGTTCAATGCTGACGGCGATGTTACCGGAGCTTTTGAACAGGCTGAAATGGTGAAGATATACTGCGATATCCTCCGTGAAGAAAAGGCTGAATGGTTCACCGGACTTACTTTTTATCAGTTCCGTGACCGTGGCAGGCTCGGACTTGAAATGCAGGATCCGAACAATAAGAATGTCGGCATAGAACAGCCTGTAATGAAAACTTACAGGGAAATAATCAATGATGAATGGTTCAAGCCGGCAATAACCGAAAACGGCGAAATATCCCTGCCTGTGAAGCTTCGCTGGACTTCTTCCGAGGATGCCGAGGGAATAGCTCTGCCGCTTCATTTTGACGGCTGTCCGCATTTCTGCGAGCTTTATTTCAGCGATGATTCAAACCTTATGATAGAGCTTAACGGCAGGTGGTTCTATAAATCGCCGGAGGCTAAGTTCATCGACCTTATGCCGGCATTTTACGAGAATACCTTTACAGGCGAGGCTGATATGACGCTGAAAATATTTGCTCCGCCGGCTTCGGGAGAAAACGACCTCTCAGCTGAGGACGGTATCTTCAATTATTATTACACCCTCGAAAAATTGCCGGATATCCGCATAAGAATGTCACCTGTCGAGCCAAGCCGTGACAGGTGATGCAACAAGCAAATACTGCAAGAAAGAAAGGAAATTATGGATACATCAGTAGTTATTGTCTGCGCCGGAAATTCAACAAGAATGGGCGGAGTTAACAAGATACTCCTTCCGCTCGGTGACAGGCTCGTTATCGGAGTTACAATGCTCGCTTTTGAAAAATGCGAGAGCGTTAAGGAAATAGTTATAGTTGCCCGTGAAAGCGATATACCAGCAATCAAGGCAGAAGCCGAAGCTGCCGGTATAACCAAGCTTGCTGCCTGCACAACAGGCGGTGCTACCCGTCAGGAGAGCGTTATCAACGGTATAAAGCAGATATCTAAGGATACTCAGCTCGTTGCCATTCACGACGGCGCTCGTCCGCTCGTAAAGCCGGAGCATATCGAGAAGGTCATAAAGGACGCTTCTGTTTTCGGCGGTGCAACTCTCGGAGTGCCTGTCAAGGACACTATAAAGACGGTCGACGGCGGTCTTATTGTTGATACTCCGCCGAGAAAGTCGCTCTATATCACTCAGACTCCGCAGATATTCAAGCGCAGGCTCTATTTTGAGGGCGTTGACTTTGCCCTTGAACACGGTCTTGACTTCACTGATGACTGCCAGCTTGTTGAAGCTATCGGCGGCAAGGTCGCAATGACCATCGGAGACTACACAAACATAAAAATAACGACTCCGGAAGATATAAAGCTTGCGGAAGTACTTCTCAATATGTAAGGAGGACACTATGTTCAGAATTGGTCACGGTTACGATGTACACAAGCTCGTTGAGGGAAGAAAGCTCATACTCGGCGGAATTGATATCCCTCATACAGTAGGACTTCTCGGACATTCCGACGCTGACGTTCTTGCTCACGCTGTTATGGATTCCATGCTCGGAGCGCTCGCTCTCGGCGACATCGGACATCTTTTCCCTGATACTGCCGATGAATTTGAGGGAGCTGACAGCATGAAGCTCATGGCTGAGGTAGTGAGGGTATGCCGTGAAAAAGGCTATGAAGTGGGAAATATCGACGCTACAGTTATCGCACAGGCTCCGAAGCTCGCACCTCATATACTCGCCATGAGAGAGAATATCGCAAAGGTCTGCGGCTGTGACGTTTCTCAGATAAGCGTAAAGGCTACAACAGAGGAGCATCTTGGATTTACCGGCGAAAAACTCGGTATATCCGCCCATTCAGTTGCTTTGATGAAGAAAATATGAGTTTTCAGGGGCGGATATTATCCGCCCTTGCCTTATATGAAAATTATAGTCGCAAGCCGTATGTAACGTTAACGTAAAAATTTGGTATGCGTATTGCGCTGCCGGTCGCTCACCGGCTTGCGCTGTGCTCGCTTGGCACTATTGACAAATTTGTTCAATAGATGTATAATCTATGTTAAGGTATTATACCTTTACTAATTTTTTCTCATTTTACGGAGGAAGTATGGAAATAATTATCGTCGGCGGCGGAAAAGTTGGTTCTGCACTTGCCGAAGTGCTCTGCAATGAGCATAATGTAACTGTAATCGACAGCAGCGAAGTTAGAATAAATTCTATTGTAAACGACTACGATGTAAAGGG
>DEBW01000161.1:8737-9183 GCA_002348905.1 Ruminococcus flavefaciens
GTAACAAGCTCTGATGAGGTGAATATCCTCTCATGTCTTATCGCCAAGAAGATGAAAGCCCGTCACTGTATCGCCCGTGTAAGAAGCCCCGAATTTGATAAGCAGCTCGTTTTCATGCGTGAGGAGCTTGGCATCAGCATGATGGTAAATCCTGACTACAATGCCGCAAACGAGATAGCAAAGGTGCTTCGTTACCCTGAGGCTATAAATATCGAATCATTCGCAAAGGGCAGGGTAGACCTTGCCGAAATACGTATAACCAAGGGAAGCATACTTGAAAATGTTGCCCTTACCCACCTTTCACGCCGTCTCAGACTTGATGTGCTCATCTGTGCAGTACAGCGTGGAGATGAAGTCATAATCCCTAACGGAAGCTTTATACTTCAAGCCGGAGACAAGATACATATGACCGCTTCACACAGCAATATGGTCAAGTTCTTCAAGAG
>DEBW01000161.1:9290-11763 GCA_002348905.1 Ruminococcus flavefaciens
AGTAGGATATCATCTTGCTCAGCAGCTTCGTGAAATGGGCGTTAAGGTAAAGATAATCGAGGTCGATGACAAGCGCTGTGTTGAACTCAGCCAGCGTCTCAACAAGGTCAACGTTATATGCGCTGACGGTACTGACCACGATATTCTCAGAGAAGAAAGAGTTTACGATGCTGATGCTGTTGTTACTCTTACAGGTATCGACGAGGAGAATATCCTTCTCTCGCTCCTTGCAAAGAATAACGGCGTTGACAAGGTCGTTACAAAGGTAAACCGCATGACACTCATGCAGCTCACTGATACTCTCGACCTTGACAGTATCATTTCTCCAAAGAGCATCACGGTAAACCAGATATTGCAGTATGTCCGTGCAAAGCAGAATTCTGCCGGAAACAATATCACTACACTTTACCGTCTTGTAAATGATAAGCTGGAGGCTATCGAGTTCGTTGTGCGTGAGCAGAAGGACTATGTGAATGTACCTCTGAAAAAGCTCAAGCTCAGAAGCGGTATCCTCATTGCAAGTATAGTAAGAGGAAATGAACTTATTATACCAAAGGGCGATGACTGCCTTATGGTAAATGACAGCGTTGTTGTCGTTACCACTAACCGTGGTTTCGGCGACCTGAAGGAAATCTTTGATTGAGGGAGACGGGAATACTTAAAACATGAATTATAGGATGATAACTTATATCATGGGACAGATACTGAAAGTTGTGGGACTGTGTATGCTTCTGCCTGTACTGGTCGGAGCTATATACGGCGAGAAACATATAATTCTCTCTTTCGGTATCCCTTTCGTGATAACAATAGCTATAGCACTCGCTTTCACACTGAAAAAGCCTAAGAACAACGCTGTTTTCTCAATGGAAGGCTTTGTGAGCGTTGCGGCTTCGTGGATAGCTATGTCGGCTATCGGAGCACTGCCCTTTGTGATATCAGGCGAGATACCAAACTACTTTGACGCACTTTTTGAGACAGTATCAGGCTTTACGACTACCGGTGCGACTATACTTGGCAACGTTGAAGCAATGTCGAAATCGTGCCTTTTCTGGCGAGCCTTTACTCACTGGCTCGGCGGTATGGGTGTACTTATGTTCGTGCTTGCGATAATGTCAAGCAACGATGCAAGAACTATGCATATGATGCGAGCCGAATGTGCAGGTCCTAACGTCGGCAGACTTGTTTCAAAGTCAAGCTTTTCAGCACGTATCCTCTACGGTATATACATAGCTCTTACTCTGTCTGAGACTGTTATGCTCATGCTCGGCGGAGTTCCGCTTTATGATGCGGTGATACACGCCTGCTCATCTGCCGGTACTGGCGGATTTTCGATATGGAACGACAGTATAGCGCATTACAACAGCGCATACGTTGAAATGGTGATAGCGGTATTCATCATACTTTTCGGTGTCAACTTCAACTTATACTACTACCTGATAATAAAGAAATTCTCACTCGCATTCAAAAACGAGGAAGTACGCACGTATTTTTCTATAATCATACTTGCTACAGGAATTATAACTCTCACGGTCATGAAGCAGTATAATTCTGCACTTGATGCCCTGAGACACACATTCTTCATGGTAGCTTCGACTATCACATCAGCCGGATTCTCTACGACTGATACCGGAGAATGGCCTGTTTTCGCTCAGACGCTTCTGCTCCTGCTCATGTTCATCGGTTCGTGTGCAGGCTCGACAGGCGGCGGTATGAAGGTATCACGTATAATGATAATCATAAAGACAGGTATCAAGGAACTGCGTTATATCGTAAGCCCAAGAGCTGTTGCTACCGTTAAGATGGACGGAAAGCCGGTCGAAAAGGACGTTGTGCGAGGCGCTTCAAACTATTTCATACTCTTTATGACACTTATGGCTATATCGGTACTCCTCATATCACACGATAAGTTCTCTATCGAGGAGAGCCTTTCTGCTGTAATAACCTGTATGAACAATATCGGATTCGGTGTCGGCAGATTCAGTCCTTCCGGCAATCTCGGCGGACTTGACTCGTTCTCAAAGGTCGTACTCTGCTTCGATATGCTCCTCGGCAGACTTGAAATATATCCGCTGATACTTCTCTTTGCGGCAAGAAAGAATTAACTTCTTTGTTTGTCTGCGTTTTGTATTATGACGATATTTTAAACCAGTAAAAAGAAAATTTGCCCTATAAGCCGTCGTGTGTGACGGTTAAACTGTGCAAATATCCAAATAATAATAAAATGCCGGCTTTTTTGGGATTTTCCCTTGACAAGCCGGCTTTTTTCGGCTATAATTTATGAGTGTGCTGTAATATGCACCCGTATTATTTAAAAAAGGAGGAAGATTATGCCTACATTTAACCAGTTAGTTCGTAAGGGAAGAAAGGATCTTGAGACAAAGTCCACAGCTCCTGCTCTCCAGAAGGGCTACAATGCTAAGAAGAAGACTCAGATCGATCAGAGCTCACCTCAGAAGAGAGGCGTTTGCACAGC
>DEBW01000161.1:11826-12958 GCA_002348905.1 Ruminococcus flavefaciens
AACTCAGCTATGAGAAAGATCGCAAGAGTTAAGCTCACAAACGGCTACGAGGTAACTTCTTACATCCCAGGTATCGGCCACAACCTTCAGGAGCACAGCGTTGTTCTCATCAGAGGCGGACGTGTAAAGGATCTCCCTGGTGTGCGTTACCACATCATCAGAGGTGCTCTCGATGCTCAGGGTGTTGCTAACCGTAACCAGGCTCGTTCCAAGTACGGTGCTAAGAGACCTAAGCAGAAGTAATTCTCTGCAATGCCTCCGGTAAGGCTATGAAATATGCCGGAACTCATTAATATTAAAATAGGATAACTACTACCGCAGAGTAATGCGGAGTTTATATATAGATTTCGTCTGTATATTTCCTCTGCATGGCTGCAAACATACCGGTCGGTGAAGCACAGCTTCGCTGCCGAAGCAGTAATCGTCCGGTACGAGTACCTATGAATTCATGAATCTATGTGAAGGAGGGAAGCGAAATGCCAAGAAGAGGTAATATCGCAAAGCGTGATGTATTACAGGACCCTGTATACAACTCAAAGCTCGTAACACGCCTTATCAACAACATTATGCTTGATGGTAAGAAGGGTGTTGCTCAGAAAATCGTTTACGGTGCATTCGACATCGTTGCTGAAAAGACAGGCAAGGACGCTCTGGAGGTCTTCCAGGAGGCTATGGAGAATATCATGCCTGAACTCGAAGTAAAGGCTCGCCGTCTCGGTGGTGCTACTTATCAGGTACCTATGGAGGTTAGACCTGAAAGACGTCAGACTCTCGGTCTCCGCTGGATCACAAAGTACTCCAGAGAGAGAAACGAGAAGACTATGAAGGAAAGACTCGCTGGTGAGATCCTCGACGCTCTTAACGGCACAGGCGGTGCTTGCAAGAAGCGTGAAGATACTCATAAGATGGCTGAGGCTAACAAGGCCTTTGCTCACTACCGTTGGTAATGGTCTAAGGAGGATATTATGGCAAGAGATTGTTCACTTGAAAATACCAGAAATATCGGTATCATGGCCCACATCGACGCAGGTAAGACCACTACTACTGAGCGTATCCTTTTCTACACCGGTGTAAACCACAAGATCGGTGAGACTCACGAAGGTTCCGCTACAATGGACTGGATGGAGCAGGA
>DEBW01000161.1:13070-14218 GCA_002348905.1 Ruminococcus flavefaciens
TTCACTGTTGAAGTTGAGCGTTCCCTCCGTGTTCTCGACGGCTCTGTAACAGTTCTCTGTGCTAAGGGCGGTGTTGAGCCACAGTCTGAAACCGTTTGGAGACAGGCTGATAACTACAAGGTACCACGTATGGCTTATGTAAATAAGATGGACATTATGGGTGCCGACTTCTATCGTGTTGTTGACATGATGAAGGACAGACTTAAATGTAATGCCGTTCCGATCCAGCTTCCTATCGGTGCTGAGGACGAATTCAAAGGTCTTATCGACCTCGTTGAAATGAAGGCATATATCTATACAAACGATATCGGTACAGATATCAAGGTTGAAGATATCCCGGAGGATATGAAGGAGATCGCTCAGAAGTATCACGATGATATGGTTGAGCACGTTGCAGAGCAGGACGAAGAGCTCATGATGAAGTACCTCGACGGTGAAGAACTCACTCAGGACGAGATCAAGGCTTGCATCAGAAAGGCTACTATCGCTAACCACATGGTTCCTGTTACCTGCGGTACTTCATACAAGAACAAGGGCGTTCAGAAGCTTCTCGATGCTATCATCGACTATATGCCTTCTCCGCTCGATGTACCGGCTATCAAGGGCGTTAACCCTGACACAGATGCTGAAGAAGAAAGACCATCATCTGATGATGAGCCATTCTCAGCTCTCGCATTCAAGATCGCAACTGACCCATTCGTTGGTAAGCTTGCTTTCTTCCGTGTGTACTCAGGTGTTGTAAATCAGGGCGACTCCGTTCTCAACGCTACTAAGGATACTAAGGAGCGTTTCGGACGTATCGTTCAGATGCACGCTAACCACAGAAAAGACCTCACAACTGTTTACTCAGGCGATATCGCTGCTGCTGTAGGTCTCAAGAACACTACTACTGGTGATACTCTCTGTGATGAAAAGCACCCAATTATTCTCGAATCCATGGAATTCCCAGAGCCTGTTATCCAGCTCGCTATCGAGCCTAAGACTAAGGCTGGTCAGGAAAAGATGGGTATCGCTCTCGCAAAGCTTGCTGAAGAGGATCCTACCTTCAAGACATGGACTGACGAGGAAACTGGTCAGACTATCATCGCTGGTATGGGTGAGCTCCACCTCGACATTATCGTAGACCGTCTCCTCCGTGAGTTCAAGGT
>DEBW01000161.1:14225-15024 GCA_002348905.1 Ruminococcus flavefaciens
GACATCGACTACAAGTACAAGAAGCAGTCCGGTGGTTCTGGTCAGTACGGTCACGTTAAGATCCGTGTTGAGCCTAACGAGTCCGGTAAGGGTTACGAGTTCAAGAACGCTGTTGTCGGCGGTTCTATCCCGAAGGAGTACATCCCTGCTGTTGACGCTGGTATCCAGGGCGCTATGAAGTCCGGTATCCTCGCTGGCTACGAAGTAGTTGACGTTAAGGTAGAACTTTACGATGGATCATATCACGAAGTTGACTCTTCTGAAATGGCATTCAAGATCGCTGGTTCTATCGCATTCAAGGAAGCCCTCAAGCAGGCTAATGCTATCCTCATGGAGCCTGTTATGAAGGTTGCTGTAATCGTTCCTGACGATTACACAGGTACCGTTATCGGTGACCTCAGCTCTCGCCGTGGTCAGATCCAGGGACAGGAAGCAAGAACAGGTTCTGTTCAGATAGATGCTCTCGTTCCTCTTTCTGAAATGTTCGGTTATACTTCAGACCTCCGTTCCAACACACAGGGACGTGGTCAGTACACAATGGAGCCACACAGCTACCAGGAAGTACCAAAGAGCATTGCCGAGAAGATCATGGCTTCAAGAAGCAAGAACTAATCTACGCTTTTTTACCGGTTTATCCGCATTTAAAAGCTTTTATTAACAAAATCATGTGTTTTGGGGAAGAAATTTCTCCAAAACACTTGAATTTACCAAAACAATCTGTTATAATATATTAAACAGATTTCTGTATTTTCTTTTTAAGGAGGAATTTTCCAATGGCTAAGGCTAAATTTGAAAGAAC
>DEBW01000161.1:15055-15207 GCA_002348905.1 Ruminococcus flavefaciens
GTAAACATTGGTACTATCGGACACGTTGACCACGGTAAGACCACTCTTACAGCTGCTATCACAAAGACTCTTGCTATGAAGGGTCAGGCTCAGTACGAGGCTTACGATATGATCGATAAGGCTCCTGAGGAGAGAGAGCGTGGTATCACAAT
>DEBW01000089.1:0-5915 GCA_002348905.1 Ruminococcus flavefaciens
GCTGAGATGAGAAGATACTATGACGAGGACATCAAGGCTAAGGGCGGTAACATCCCACAGGCTCTCTATGACGAACTCGACATGATCGAAGCTAACCTCAACAAGTAATCTACAGACTCTATGTCAATAATTAAGGCTGCTGGTTTTTCCGGCAGCCTTTTTATATTCACTCAAAGAAAAAGAGCGGATGAATCCGCCCTTAATTCAGTCAAAATTTATTGTAGGGACGACCATCGGTCGTCCGTGCAACAGATTTTATGCTTGTTACTTGCGGACGGCGAATCGCCGTCCCTACAAAAAGCAAAAAATTAATCGTTACAGAGTAGTAGGGGCTGGCGTCCTCGACAGCCCATTATTCAACATTTAATCTGCCTTTTTCTTCCCCAGCAATTCCTTAACAAGCGGAAGCCCTTTTTTGATGGCAAGAGTTGGTGCGATGACTATTCCTGCCACGGGTATAAGTGCCGATGCGCCAATGAGCGCAGCGCTTTTCACAGCTTCTTTCTTGTTTTTGTTTTCACGGGTTCTTCTGCTCATTGTCGTTCACTCCTATCTGCTTGTAGGTTATAGGCGGTTCGAGGTATGTGCGGAGTTTGTTGTCCATATGGTACCAGAAGTCGTAAACCTCGTCGTTGTCGCCGCATAGCGAAAGTACAAGGCGGTGTACTTTTTCGTCCTCGATATACTTCACCATATCACGGCACGGATTGCTGAACGAGCGTTCAACGTTGTACTGCAGTACCGAATTTACAGCATAATCAAGCTCAACGGTGTAGCTGAAAAGGTGCATAGCTCTTGTGAGTTGGTTTATATTGCGGTCTATCTCGGCATTGAGATTTTTCTGACCGAAGAATGAATTTTTGTTGAATCTCTCATTGCACTGGCGAAGCTGTTTCACGCTCTTTCTTACGATAACGTTAAGCGTATTCAGAGCGTCACGGAGCTTGTCATGTGCGGAATCCAGCTTTTTAACGGTGATATCCGGATTGTCAAGTCCCTCATAATAAAGGCTCTTTGCGCTGTCGATATTTATCCTCACCTTGTCAAGCTCATTGTCGTGAATAGCAAGGAGCGTATTGTTGTAGTATTCATAGTCATCGTCAAGAAGCTCTTTCATGACGTTCATAAGCGCTGTAACATTCTCCTCATTCACAAGCTGCTGAATAGCCTGTGTATCATTCAGACCATTGCCGATAAGGTGCGAGATTATGCCGACAATAAGTTCCATTTCCATGATATCACTCCCCTTTTGTGTGAATTATTTACTACTTTGATAAAAGCGAATAAACTCCGTATGCAACATTTACTACAACTGCTGCAACAAACGGCAGCGAACTTACAGCAATATACACTCCTCTTGTAGTCTGTTTCGGAGTAGTCTGCGGCAGTCTGTCATCAGCGCAGAAAACGAAGAAAAGTATAGCTCCGAAAATAGCACCGATAACAAGCAGGAAATACATTATTATGGACACAGTTGTGCTTATTTCTGATACAGCGCCCATTACGGTAGAAAATGTATTTATGAACATATGAACTATTATCGACGGTATTATAGAACCGTGCTTCATAGTGATATGTGCGAGGAATATACCTATCAGGAACGCAAGCATGAACTGCGGTATGTTTCCGTGAGCAAGCCCGAAGAAAAATGCGCTGGCAAATATGGCAAAACGCTGATTTCCCTTTGACAGTACCCTCAGCAGCATCCCTCTGAACAGCAGTTCCTCCGTTATCGGAGCAATTATGCTGGTGTAGATATTCGACATGACTTTTCCAAGTATAGTCTCAGCAAGCCCTTCACTGTTAATTAGTATATCTATATCGTACTTGCTGAACACATCTGACAGACCAGTAGTAATATACAGCGAGACCGTCCATATGAAAAGACCTATGAAGCAGTATTGGAAAGCGTGTCCGAAGCCGAAATCGCTTGTCCGTATAAGCGAGGTGCTTTTTATCTTCGCAAGCTTCATGCCGAGAAAAGCGGTAAAAATGTTGAACATGAGGTATACCAGCATATTCAGCGTGACGAGTATAGAAGAACCTCGTGCATAGTCATAAAGTTCTCTCGAAGCAAGTCCGGGATGCATATACCCAAGTACCGACATTATCAGACGTATCAGTATCATGCTTAGTCCGACAGTACCAATAAATTGAAACAGCAGGCATCCTCCGCCGATGTTGTAGTATTTTCTGAGATTCTTCCTCTCAGTGTAGTCCGGCTCTAACGGCAGTTCATAGCCCGGTTCGGTAATACGTGGCTGTATGCGTGAGTAGTCCGTATTGAAGCCTTTATACTCCGTGGGATTGTCGAATGGATCAAATTTATCAGGCATGGAGTCGTTTAGCTGTTTCTGCTCCATGTCCTGTATTTTTTTGGTAAGCCGGTATACTTCATGGCTGAGAGCAGCTATTTCAGCACGGCTGTCCTTTTCAGTATCAATATTATCTTGCATTTGTTTCTCTCCGTTCACAGTTATCTCTTTTGTATAAATACATTCTAACACATTTTTGCTGAAATGTAAAGCTTAGAAATCAGAGAGTTCAGGAAATTCATTTTTGTTGATTAGAAATATTAATTTGCAGAAAACAGCAATATTATTAAGAAAGCAAAAGGGCAGACATTCCGTCTGCCCTTAAAGTCTTATTTACCAGGTATCATTGATACGATCTTGCCGGCAAAATCATTGAAGTTCTGTGTCTGGAGTATTACCTTACCCGGACCTGTGAGCTTTGTGATGAAAAGACCTTCGCCGCCGAAGAAGATATTTCCAAGTCCCTTTACTGTTTCGATATCGTAGCTTACTGTTGTTTCAAAAGCAACAACGTTTCCGGTATCTACCTTTATTACTTCGCCAGGTGCAAGCACTCTCTCCACCTTATCGCCGTCTACTTCAAGGAATGCCATGCCGCTTCCGAAAAGACGCTGGAGAATGAAGCCTTCACCGCCGAAAAGACCGGATGTGAACTTCTTTGTGAATGTTGCCTTGAGGTCAACGCTCTGCTGTGCGCAGAGGAAAGCGCCCTTCTGAACGATAAGTTCTCCCTGACCTATATCAACAGGGACAACTGTACCAGGAACTGTTGAGCCGAATGCTATCTTTGCGCCCTCTATATC
This sequence comes from Ruminococcus flavefaciens, assembly GCA_002348905.1. Taxonomy (GTDB): domain Bacteria; phylum Bacillota; class Clostridia; order Oscillospirales; family Ruminococcaceae; genus Ruminococcus; species Ruminococcus flavefaciens_O. The sequence continues at coordinate 3,119 of DEBW01000089.1, forward strand.
AGCTGTATAGTTAGCCATGAATATAGATTCACCGGTAAACATTCTGCCGAGACTGCGGGCAAGTCCGCCCCGTGCATTTGTAGACATTGATATGCCGTTTGTCTGCCATATCATACCGCCTGACTGAGTGAACATTGATTCGCCGGCGCTGAGTGTAACTTCTACTGCCGGAACTGTCTGTCCGATAATTTCATATTTCATTTCTTTTGCCTCCTGTTTTATACAAAGTCTACGGAAATAATTGACCGTATACTGATATTTTACCACTTTTTCCATGTTTCGTCAATATAATTTTGTTATAATTCAACGCTTTATTCACCTTTGTTCAAGTTGTATAACTATGTTGCTTTTATACCTTGGGTTTTAGGCTTATTTACAGAAAATATTGCACTTTCACTCAAAATTTCTCAAAACTCCTTGATTTTACATTAACATTGTGATATACTCGGAAATGTAGAATTTATATGATAAATAGGTCTAAGGAGGAAACCTGTCATGGAACCTAAAAAGAAAATGACTGCTGCTCTGTTAGGAATCTTGCTCGGAGCATGGGGTGTTCACAATTTCTATCTTGGATTTACCAAGAAAGCTATCATTCAGATAATTGTTTCCGTATGTACTTGCGGTATCGGTGGTATATGGGGATTCATCGAGGGTATCATGATCCTTACCGGCAGCATCAACCAGGATGCTGAGGGTAATCCTCTTGTAGACTGATTATTTTGGCGTCAATGTTGTCCCGTTCTAAACGGACGGGACAAATTTGTACTGCGGTATATATATTTTTTAAATATCGTTAAATCATAATTACTATATTGCCTTTTCAGTCTTACATTTTTACATAAGTTTATTTTTTAATAGTACGTTAGTCATTAGCCGGTGGTGTTTCCGATAGGGGACACGGTATACGCCATTGGTGAGGATAGAGTATTTAGCACTACCAAAGGCTAATGACTAACGACTGACCAAATCTGGAAATAGCATGGGTTGGATGAAAAGTCTGACCTTTTTTTAATGCATGATGCTATTATCAATTTATTTAACAGGTGGTTTGCAATGAAAAACGTTAACAAATATACCCGTCAGTTCTTTGAAGCACCCAAAACTGCTATGAAATGGACTGAACGTTCTTATATAGAAAAAGCTCCGATATGGTGCAGCGTTGACCTGCGTGACGGCAATCAGGCTCTTGTTATACCCATGAGCCTCGGCGAAAAACTTGAATTTTTCCAGATGCTCGTTGATATCGGCTTCAAGGAAATAGAAATAGGATTTCCTGCCGCTTCTGAGACAGAGTACGACTTCTGCCGTACCCTTATCGAAAACGACCTTATACCGGACGATGTCACGATACAGGTGCTCACACAGTCAAGAGAACATATCATCGAAAAGACTTTCGAGGCTCTCAAAGGCTGTAAAAATGCTATAGTCCACCTCTATAATTCGACCTCTGTCGCTCAGCGTGAACAGGTATTCCGCAAGTCCAAGGAGGAGATAAAGGCTCTCGCCGTTTCAGGCGCTGAACTTTGCAGAGAGTACCGTGAAAAGTACGAAGGCAATTTCAGATTTGAGTATTCTCCTGAAAGCTTCACCGGTACTGAGCCGGAGTTTGCACTTGAAATATGCAACGCCGTCCTTGATGTATGGAAGCCAACTCCGGAAGATAAAGTCATCATAAACCTTCCGGTAACCGTACAGCTCTCAATGCCTCATATTTACGCAAATCAGGTCGAGTATATGTGCGAAAACCTGAAGTACAGGGATAACGTAATAGTCTCGCTGCACCCTCACAACGACCGTGGATGCGCTGTCGCTGATACTGAATTTGGTCTGCTCGCAGGCGCTGAGCGTGTCGAGGGAACTCTTTTCGGCAATGGCGAGCGCACCGGAAACGTGGATATCATCACTCTCGCTATGAATATGTACTCGCAGGGCGTTGATCCTGAGCTTGAATTTAGCGACATACCGGCTATAAATGAACTTTACACAAAAACTACACGTATGCCGGTAAATGAGCGCCAGCCTTACTCCGGAAAACTCGTTTTCGCAGCTTTCAGCGGCTCTCATCAGGACGCTATCGCCAAGGGCATGAAATGGCGTGAGGAAGGTCACACCGAATACTGGAACGTCCCCTATCTCCCGCTTGATCCGGAGGATATCGGCAGAGAATATTCAGCCGATGTTATACGCATCAACAGCCAGTCCGGAAAAGGCGGCATAGGATACATACTCGAAAAACGCTTCGGCTACGACCTGCCTAAGAAGATGCGTGAAAAGCTGGGATATATCGTCAAGGACATCTCTGACAAAAAGCACAAGGAGCTTCTGCCGGACGAGGTCTACTCCATCTTCAAACAGCAGTTCGTGGACATCTCTTCTCCTATAAACATCCTCGAAACTCACTTCAAACAGCGCAACGGCATCGAAGCTTCTGTATCCTTTGATTTCAACGGCAGACACGTTACTGCTACAGATACCGGTAACGGTCGTCTTGACGCTGTAAGCAATGCTCTGCGCTCGTATACCGGAGCTGATTTCAATATCAACTCCTATACCGAACACGCTCTCGAAGTAGGTTCTGCTTCAAAGGCGGTATCATACGTTGAGATAGTCACCGGCAGCGGCGAAAGCTACTGGGGTACGGGTATCGACAACGATATCATCACATCCTCCGTAAAGGCTCTCGTTTCAGCCGTTAATAATATGCTGGCTTCTATGGCTTAAACCCGTATAAAATAAAAGTACCTGTTGACAGCAGGCAAACAGGCGAATATATTTTGTAGGGAACGCCGCCCTC
>DEBW01000089.1:6092-17203 GCA_002348905.1 Ruminococcus flavefaciens
AAAAACTAAAAGAAAAGCGACCAAAGGCGCTGCCTTTGGAATCCGGCAGGGAGTAAGCGACTCCCTGCACCCACGCAATATTGCGCTGTTAATAAAAATGCAAGGCAACTTTAATATCGCATACGTTAATAAAAAATAAATGCTTTTGCCCTGAAAAAGTTATAATAACAGTTGCAATGAACAGCAGAATTGTGTTATAATAATAAGGTATATAATATTACGGATAAGTAGATTTCCGACAAAAACGGAGTTTTTATATTATGAAAGTATCAGGCGCAAAAATTGTTGTTGAAGTTCTCGTTGAACAGGGATGCGATACTGTTTTCGGTTATCCCGGCGGTCAGGTCATCGACCTTTTTGACGAGCTGTATCTCAGCCGTGACCGGATAAAGCAAATCTTAACCGCCGACGAACAGGGCGCTGCTCACGCCGCCGACGGATTCGCAAGAGCTACCGGAAAAGTCGGAGTATGCATCGCTACGTCAGGACCGGGAGCTACCAACCTTGTAACAGGCATCGCCACAGCCGGCCTTGATTCTGTTCCTCTTGTCGCCGTGACCGGCAACGTCTCATGCGACCTTATCGGCAGGGACAGCTTTCAGGAAGTGGACATCGTAGGCATAACCATGCCTGTCACCAAGCACAACTTCATAGTAAAGGACATTCGTGAGCTTGCTGATACCCTGCGTACAGCCTTTAAAATAGCAAAATCCGGCAGACCTGGACCTGTACTCGTCGATATCCCGAAAGACGTTCAGCAGGCTGTATGGGACTTTGAACCCAAGCCCGATCCTGTACGTCCCTACCCTCTCAGCTTTGCGTCTGAGATAAAGCTGAGAAAGGCTGCCGAACTTATAAACAACAGCAAGCGCCCTTACATATACTTCGGTGGAGGAGTTATCTCCGGCAAGGCTTCGGCTGAAATAATAAAGCTCGCTGACAGGATAGACGCTCCGCTCGGAAGCTCTCTCATGGGACTTTCCGCAGTACCGGCTGACCACCCACGTTTCCTCGGCATGAGCGGTATGCACGGTCACTATGCTTCCTCTCAGGCTCAGAAAGAAGCCGACCTCGTTATCGCAATGGGAGCAAGATTCTCCGACAGATCAACCGAAATAGGCGGCGAAAGAAGCTACCGCCTTATACACATCGACATCGACAACGCCGAACTTGATAAGAACGTTATCTCCGATATTGCCATACAGGGCGACATAAAGGACGCTTTATACCGTCTTTTGCCAATGCTCAGCGAAACGTCACGCCCTGAATGGTCAGAGCGCATAACACAGCTTCGTGAAAAGGAAGCCGAACTCCTTGAAAGAGAAAAACATACAAGACTTCCGAAAAATTGCGGCGGATGCACGGTAAACTGCGGCAGAGCTGATATGCCGGAAAGCGAAAAGCTTGCACCATATGACATAATCGACACCATAAGCAGTTTCGCTTCTGAAAATGACATAATCGTAACCGACGTTGGTCAGCATCAGATGTGGACTGCACAGAGGTATCCGTTCAAAAAGCCACGTACATTCCTTACAAGCGGAGGTCTCGGCACTATGGGATTCGGTCTTGGCGCAGCCATCGGAGCTTCATCAGCTACCGGCAGGCGTACCATACTCTTTACCGGTGACGGCAGCTTCGGCATGGACTTGAACGAGCTTGCAACGTCGGTATCTCAGAATACTCCCCTTGTGATAGTGGTAATGAATAACGGCGTACTCGGCATGGTAAGACAGATGCAGACGCTTTTCCACGGGGAGAGATATTCAAATACTACTCTTTGCCGCAAAACTGACTTTGTTAAGGTAGCAGAAGCTTTCGGCGCAAAGGGCGGTCGTGCAAATAATCTTGACGAGCTGAGTGCTCTCGCAGAAGAAGCCTTTGCATACAGCGGCACTTACCTGATTGACTGCATGATAGACTGCAATGAAATGGTTGCCTTCTCTGATGAAGCATGACCGCAACAAATAAATGATATATAAGGAGCAGAAGAAATGAGAAATGACCAGTACGTTATCGGCGTAATAGTATCCAACGTTTCAGGTGTTCTCTCACGAGTATCAGGAATGTTCACAAGACGAGGCTTCAATATCGACTGCCTTACCGTTGGAGAGACTGAATCTCCGGAATTTTCACGTATAACAGTAGCATTCCACGGCGATGACGACATAAGGAACAAGATACTCAAACAGCTGGAAAAGCTCCACGACGTAAAAGAAGTTGAAGTCCTCGACCAGAAGGACACGGTAATACGTGAACTTCTGCTGATAAAGGTGAGAAATTCTCCGAACACCCGTCAGGACATCATGACCGCCGTAGAGATATTCCGCTCAAAGATAGTGGACTACTCGCCTACTGCGCTCATATGCGAGCTTACAGGCGAGACATCAAAAATAGATGCATTCATCGAGCTTATGAAGCCATACGGCATTATGGAAATGTGCCGTACAGGTATAGTAGCCATTGAACGAGGCAACAGCTGTCTTAAAACAAGCCGCTGACACCAATTCATAATTACGCATTATGAATCAAAAAAGGAGTTGATACCATGGGCATGACAATGACACAGAAGATACTTGCGAACCACGCCGGAACTGATACCGTTTCTGCAGGACAGCTTATACTCGCCGACCTTGACCTTATTCTCGGCAATGATATTACTTCTCCGGTAGCTATAAAGGAGTTCGCAAAGCTTGGCACAGACAGAGTTTTCGACAAAGAAAAGATAACAATGGTAATGGACCACTTTGCTCCGAACAAGGATATAAAAGCTGCGGAGCAGTGCAGTATGTGCCGCAGTTTCTGCGGAGAACAGAGCATCACTCATTTCTACGACGTTGGAGAAATGGGCATAGAACACGCTCTGCTGCCGGAAAAAGGTCTTGTCACAGCCGGAGACTTAGTGATAGGTGCAGACTCTCACACCTGTACTTACGGCGCTCTCGGAGCTTTTTCAACAGGTGTCGGCTCAACGGATATGGCTTGCGGAATGGCTGTCGGAAAGTCGTGGTTCAAAGTGCCGTCAGCAATAAAGGTCGTGCTGAAAGGCTCGCTCAGGAAATACGTTTCCGGCAAGGACGTTATACTGCATCTTATCGGCAAAACAGGCGTTGACGGAGCTTTGTACAAATCTATTGAATTTACCGGCGAAGGTCTGCGCTCACTGACAATGGCTGACCGTCTTTGCATAGCCAATATGACCGTTGAAGCAGGTGCAAAGAACGGCATATTTGAGGTCGATGACATAACTCTTGAATACATAAAGTTCCACGGTACAAAAACTCCGAAGATATACAAGGCTGACGATGATGCAAAGTATGACGAAGTCATAGAGCTTGACCTCTCAGTTATCGAACCCACTGTAGCTTTTCCGCATCTGCCCGAAAATGCACGTACTTTCGGCGATATCGGCGAAGTCAGAATAGATCAGGCGGTCATAGGCTCTTGTACCAACGGCAGACTTGAAGACCTGCAAACCGCCGCAGAGATACTCAGAGGCAGAAAAATAGCCAAAGGAGTCCGCCTGATAGTGATACCGGCAACTCAGCAGATATACCTTGACGCTATGGAACAAGGTCTGTTAAGAATATTCATCGAAGCCGGCGGAATAGTCTCAACTCCTACCTGCGGACCTTGTCTCGGCGGACATATGGGAATACTCGCAGAGGGCGAAAGAGCCATAACTACCACTAACCGCAATTTCGTCGGACGTATGGGACATCCGAAGTCTGAGGTATACCTTGCAAGTCCGGCTACAGCGGCAGCAAGTGCGCTCACCGGCAGAATAACAAGTCCGTGGGAGGTAATGGGTATATGAAATACACAGGAAATGCTATAAAATACGGCGACAACGTTGATACTGACGTTATAATCCCTGCACGTTATCTCAATACAAGCGCTCCTGAGGAGCTTGCGGCGCATTGCATGGAAGACCTCGACAAGACATTTGTGAGCCGTGTGCAGAAAGGCGATATCATCACTGCCGGACTTAATTTCGGCTGCGGTTCATCAAGAGAACACGCTCCTATCGCAATAAAGGCAAGCGGAGTATCTCTCGTAATAGCCAAAAGCTTTGCCCGTATATTTTACCGCAACGCCATAAATATAGGTCTTGCCATAGTTGAGTGTCCTGAAGCGGCTGAGGAGATAAACGAGGGCGACAAAATAGAAGCTGACCTCGACAACGGAATAATACATGACCTTACAACCGGAAAAGAATACCAGACAGAGCCTTTTCCGGAATTTGTACAAAGTATAATCGAAAACGGCGGACTTATGCAGTCTATAGCAAAAGGTATAATAAAATAACATGATGAAAGAACATACTGACCCTAACATAGCAATGGGTATACTGTCAGCAGCCGTGCTCTTTTTCATGAGCGGAGTGCCTGCTCTCGGCGGAGTATTGCCGGTAATAAACCTGTGCGTATTCATAGCGGCGACAATATTCCTGTTTGTTATGTCATTTATAATAAAAGATAATACTAAATATTTCATTTGCTCCGGCGCAGCTTTCGGAGTAAGCTTCATACTCTCAGGAATAACAGAGGGTGTTTCTGACAGACCGCTGATACTTGCAATAAGCTGGGCAATGGCGCTGTTGGCAGCAGCCGCAGGACTTATACGCTCGATTTGCCGGCATGACAAATACAAGTATCCTGCTGCGATATTCATTAACTCGGCAATGATACTCATTTCACTGGCGACAGGTATGGTACAAGTGATCTCAAACAAGGGATTCGTCATACTCTCGTCGATATGATAAAATTCACCATGCATTTATAAGAGGGCGATAATATGGAACTCAATATTGCATTATTAAAAGGCGACGGCATCGGAGTCGAAATTATCGACAGTGCCGTTGCCGTACTTGAAAAAACAGCTTCAAAGTTCGGACATAAATTCAATTTTACGCCGTATCTCATAGGCGGTGCAGCCATTGACGCTGTCGGCGTACCTCTGCCGCAGGAAACTATAGACGGCTGTCTTGCCAGCGACAGTGTACTCTTAGGCGCTGTCGGAGGCTATAAATGGGACGATCTTCCCGTAGACAAACGTCCCGAAAAGGCTCTTCTCGGCATACGCTCAGCACTCGGACTTTATACCAATCTGCGTCCGGCAAAGCTCTATCCTGCGCTGAGAGCAGCTTCTCCGCTGAAAGATGAGATAGTCGGAAGCGGTTTTGACCTGCTGATAGTCCGTGAGCTTACTGGAGGCATATACTTCGGCGAAAGAGGATACCGTGAGGGAAAATACGGCAGCGAAGCCTACGACACCGAGGCTTACAGCGTTACTGAGATAGAGCGCATAGGTATTGCAGCATTTGAAGCCGCTATGAAGCGCAGTAAGCGCCTTTGCAGCGTTGACAAGGCTAATGTTCTCGAAACTTCACGCCTTTGGCGCAGTACGATGCATACTCTCGCTGAAAAATATCCCGAAGTTGAATACAGGGATATGTTCGTTGACAACGCAGCCATGCAGCTTGTGCGTGATCCGAAGCAGTTTGACGTTATCGTAACATCGAATATGTTCGGAGATATACTCTCGGACGAAGCCTCGCAGATAACCGGCTCGATAGGTATGCTTGCATCAGCTTCTCTCGGAGCTTCAAAGCGTGGTATGTATGAGCCTATCCACGGCAGCGCTCCGGACATAGCCGGACAAAACAAGGCAAACCCTATAGCAGCTATACTCTCCGGAGCTATGATGCTCAGATACTCCCTTGACCTTCCGGAGGAAGCCGACTGCATAGAATCCGCCGTTGATAAAGTCCTTAACGCAGGCTGCCGCACTGCTGACCTCATGGGTACAGACACCGGCACTCCCCTGACTTGTACCGAAATGACAGAAAGGATACTCGAAGCGTTATGATATGCGAGATATGCGGTGCAGAAATGGTTCTGCAAAATGAAATTACGCTAAATTTTACCTCTCCGGCGCTGAAAGCTGAAAAGCTTTTCCGTCTGCCGGACGTAAAAAGGAATATAGACGTATATTCCTGCGAATGTGGGAATATAAAATATTTGCCAAAAGAAAATCAATGATCCAAAGGAGAATAAATATGACTGTTCGTGAATTACAGGATGCTATCATAAAATTAAAAAAGGAAACAAATACTGCGATACTCGCTCACAGCTATCAGGCTCGTGAAATAGTTGAGATCGCTGACTACACCGGCGACAGCTACAAGCTCAGCGTTGATGCTACCAAGACTGACGCTGACAATATCATCTTCTGCGGTGTACACTTCATGGCTGAGACTGCAAAAATGCTCTCACCTCAGAAAAGAGTGTTCCTCGCAAATAAGAACGCCGGCTGTCCTATGGCTGAGCAGATGGACAAAGACCTCATCGCTCACCTCCGCAATAAAGAGCCTGACCGCACAGTTGTGGCTTATATAAATACTACAGCTCAGCTCAAAACTGTCTGTGACGTATGCGTTACATCTTCAAGCGCACTCAAAATAGTAAACGCTATCGAAAATGAAAAGATACTCTTTATCCCTGACTGCAACCTCGGTGCATGGGTAAGAGACCAGTGTCCGGATAAGGACATCATGCTCCTCAACGGCGGATGCCCGACTCACGCAGCTCTCACAGCAAAGGAAGCAAAGGCTGCAAAGGCTGAACATCCTGACGCTCTTTTCCTCGTTCATCCTGAGTGCGTACCGCAGGTAACTCACCTCGCTGACTACGTAGGCTCAACAAGCGGTATCATGGACTTTGCAAGAAAGTCTGATGCCAAGGAGTTCATCATCGGCACTGAAACTTCTATCGCTGAGCATTTGCAGTACGAATGTCCTGACAAGAAGTTCTACCCTGTTACAAAGGATATCGTATGCCGCAACATGAAGATAACAACTCTTCCGGACGTTTACAATACTCTCACCGGCATGGACAACGGCGAAGCCTTTGAGATACTCATGAGCGACGAGCTTATCACTTCCGCAAGAAAATGTATCGATGAAATGATACGTCTCGGAGGCTGATATGACTGAACTTGTCGAAAAGCTTTACAGCACCTCCGACCTCTCAGACAGCGAACTGAAACAGCTCATAGAGACTGACGATGCTGATACCGCTGAGATACTCCGCAAAAGAGCCGATGAAGTACGCCGCAGATACTACGGTACAAAGGTATTTCTGAGAGGTCTTATAGAAATATCCAGCTACTGCAAAAACGACTGTCTCTACTGCGGTATACGCCGGAGCAACAAAGATGCTGACCGCTACCGCCTTGACCGTGAGCAGATAATGCAGTGTGCCGAAGCAGGCTATGAACTCGGCTTCCGCACATTCGTCATGCAGGGCGGTGAGGACAGCTATTTCACGGACGATGTCATGTGCGGTATAATCTCTGAACTCAGGGAGAAATACCCTGACTGCGCCATAACTCTCTCCCTCGGCGAGCGAAGCTCTGAAAGCTACAGGCGCATGAAAGAAGCCGGAGCTGACCGTTATCTCCTGCGCCACGAAGCCGCTGACAGCGAACTTTACAGAAGTCTCCACCCTGCTGAAATGAGCCTCGAACACCGAAAAAAGTGCCTCTTTGAACTTAAAGGCCTCGGCTATCAGGTAGGTGCAGGCTTCATGGTCGGCGCTCCGAATCAGACCACTGAAAACCTCATCTCTGACCTGCGCTTTTTACAGGAACTACAGCCGCACATGATAGGCATAGGACCTTTCGTACCGCATCACTGCACACCTTTCGCAGACGAAAAAGGCGGTACTCTTTAACTTACACTCAGACTTCTCGGAATACTGCGCCTGATGTTCCCGAAGGTACTTCTGCCGGCAACTACAGCTCTCGGTACTATAGCACCAAACGGGCGTGAACTTGGCTTGCAGACCGGCTGCAACGTGGTAATGCCGAACCTTTCACCGGTAAACGTAAGGAAAAAATACGAGCTTTACGACAACAAGATATGTACCGGCGAAGAAGCTGCCGAATGCCGTATGTGTCTGCAAAGACGTATAGAATCAGCCGGTTATGAAGTTGCTTCCGAACGTGGAGACTGTGTTTTGTAATATATAATTATTTAACGTAACCAACGATTACTGTAGGGACGGCGTTCCGCCGTCCGCATCGAATGTACAATTTTTTCCAACTGCGCTACACGGGCGGCGAAACGCCGCCCCTACATTATAACGCTGAATTGGAATGACACAAGGAGTAAAAAATGCGAGTAAGATTCCATCTTCCGGACTTCTCCGGACGTTATAAACTCAACCTCATGTTTGCGGAAATGCTGAAAAACAAGCCTGAATTTTTCCGTGAAGGCGTTGAGATAGCATCATTCTACGGTGTATTTCCGCCTTCTATATGGAACGGCGGACGCACTCAGGGCGGTGTATGCGATAATGCATTCGTCAAGCAGGTAATAAAAGCATTCAACGAAAGAGGCATACCTCTCCGCTTCACTTTCACTAACCCTGCACTTGAAAAAAAGCACCTTTCCGATCCTTTCTGCAATATGGTCATGAACCTTGCAAACAATGGTCTTAACGAAGCTATAGTCATGTCTCCTCTGCTGGAGGACTATATCCGCAAGAATTATCCGAAGTACAAGCTTACAAGCTCTACCTGCAAGCGTATCACTGATCCGGAAAAGCTTGAAGAAGAACTTGGAAAGGATTACAGCATAGTTGTCGTAGACTACGATTTCAACAATAACTTCGAGGTGCTTGAAAAGCTGCCGAGAAAGCAGGACTGTGAGCTTCTTGTAAATGCCTGCTGTGAACCGGGATGTCCGAGACGTTCAGCGCATTACCACTGTATAGGCGAACAGCAGATAGCCTACAACGAGCACATCAAGAAGAATCCGGGCAAGCCTTTCAATATTGAAAAATACGATCCTCAGCACTTCCGTGACTGTCCTTATTCTCAGAGAGGTCTTTTCGAGATAAGAAACCTCCGTACACATATCTCTCCTGACGATATCTGGGAAAAGTACGTGCCAATGGGCTTTGAGCAGTTCAAGATAGAGGGACGCACAGCAAGTGCGCTTAATATACTCGAAACATATATGTATTACATGGCTAAGCCGGAATGCCGTGACGAAGCTCGTTTCATGCTTCTGAAAGCTTTAGAGAACTCCGGTGCGCTTATCTACAGATAAGGAGGAAATATGAAAGCACGTTTTCATCTGCCTGATTTCAGCAAGAATTTTGAAGTTAACAGGGTATTCATTGAATTTAAAGAGGTTTTCCCTGACTGTTTCCGTGAGGGTGTAGAAATAGCCTCAGTTTACGGAGTTTTTCCGCCTGCGATATGGAACGGCGGACGTTTCCAGTATGGTGTGTGCAGTCCGGATTTTATGAAGGCTGTAATAAAATACCTTAACGACAAGAATATCCCTCTCCGCTTTACTTTCACAAATCCGCTCATCGAAAAAAAACACCTTCATGACGAATACTGCAACCTGATAATGAAGCTTGCAGACAACGGCATGAACGAAGTTATAGTAGCTTCTCCGGTGCTTGAGGACTATATAAGGACAAATTATCCGAATTACAAGATAACAAGCTCCACCTGCAAGAGAATAACTGAACCTGAAAAGCTCACAGAGGAACTTGAAAAGGACTACCACATAGTAGTTATCGACTACGACCTCAACCACGATTTCGATACTCTCGAAAAGATAAAGGACAAGAAGAAGTGCGAACTTCTCGTAAACGCCTGCTGCAATCCGGGATGTAAGCTCAGAACTGAGCATTACCGCTCTATCGGCGCTGAACAGTTCGCATACGCTGAACAGCTCGACAAAGCTCCGAATTCCACATTCGACTTCACAAAGATGAAGAAATACGCTGAATTCCACAACGAAGCTATATTCAACTGCCAGTGCATGAACCGTTCAATATTCGAGAGCCGTCACCTCAAAAACCATATATCTCCTGAGGAGATATGGGAAAAGTACATCCCTATGGGATTTGAGCAGTTCAAGATAGAGGGAAGAACTGTCGATGTATTCAACCTCATCGAGCATTATATGTACTACATGATAAAGCCTGAATGCCGTGACGAATCCCGTCTGCGTATTTACATACAGCTTGCAAAACGTGGCATAATCAAAACAAAATTCTGATTTAACAGAACTGACAAAAGGAGTATACTATGAAAACCGCATCTGTTTTCAGTGACAATATGGTACTGCAAAGAGAAAAGAATTTCCGGATATTCGGCACCTGCACCGACAGTGACAAGGCTGTAACTGTCCGCATACCTGAGCTTCACGTATCTGCCGAAGCGGCGATCTCCGGCGGAAAATGGGAGGCTGTAATGCCTGCTCTGCCGGCTTTTGACTGCTGTACCGTCGAAATAGTGAGCGAAACTGAACTGATAGTATTCAGAAATGTTGCCATAGGTGAAGTATGGCTCGCTGGCGGACAGTCAAACATGGAGTACGAACTCCATAATGACAAAAACGGCGCAAAAGAGCTTGCAGAATGTTCAAATGAAAACGTGCGCTACTATTATACTCCTAAATGTCCTATGACGGACGAGGAGCTTTTCCAGTCTGAGGCAAATACTCACTGGATGCTCCCGTCTGAGAAAAATTCAGAGGCATGGTCTGCGGTAGGCTGGTACTTCGCAAAAGAGCTTAGCCGTAAGCTTGGCTGTACAGTCGGTATACTCGGCTGTAACTGGGGAGGCACTTCCGCATCAGCATGGATTCCCCGTGAATGGCTGGAGACAAATACAAAGCTCCGTCCGTACCTTGACGATTATGACAAAGCTGTTGACGGAAAAACTCCTGAGCAGATGATAGCTGAATACGATGAGTATACCGCATATCATACCGAATGGCAGAAGCGTGTAGAGGCTCTATACGCCAAAGAACCGGATACTCCGTGGACAAAGGTACAGGAATTATGCGGCGTGAACCGTTACCCCGGTCCTATGGGAATAAAAAATCCTATGCGCCCGTGCGGACTTTATGAGACTATGGTCAGCCGTGTATGCCCGTATACCGTCAGAGGTGTGCTGTGGTATCAGGGAGAATCCGACGACAACCGTCCGTACACGTACTATGACCTTATGTCTCTGCTGATAAACTGCTGGCGTACTCTCTGGCACGACGGGGAAATGTCCTTCCTGATAGTACAGCT
>DEBW01000089.1:17230-17620 GCA_002348905.1 Ruminococcus flavefaciens
GATAGTACAGCTGCCTATGTTCAGATACCGTGAAGATCCTGACTATAAACACTGGGCATACATCCGTGAAGCTCAGATGAAACTCTTCAAGACCGTAAAGAATACCGGCATCGCCGTAGCTCTCGACTGCGGAGAATTCAACAATATCCACCCTGTTGACAAGTCAGTTGTCGGACACAGGCTCTATTTACAGGCAATGAGCGAGGTTTACTCTCTCATGGAGCGCAAGGACACTATGCCGCCTATGTATCTGAGCCATGAAGTCCGTCACGGCGATACCATGATAGTCTACCTCGACAATCCAAGCCACGGCTTACAGGGCAAAAAAGACTGTACCGGAGGATTTGAACTTGCCGGAGCTGACAATATATACTACCCTGCCGATTCTGT
>DEBW01000089.1:17663-17965 GCA_002348905.1 Ruminococcus flavefaciens
GAGATAAAGGGCGACCAGATACATATAAAATGCTCAAAGGTAAAAGCTCCGCTGAATGTGCGGTTCAAGTGGACAAATTATGCAGAAGTCTCACTTTTCAGCGCAGGCTCTCACGGCATACCTTTAGCACCTTTCCGCACAGATAATTTTCCTTTGGAGGACTAAATAATGAAAAAAGTTTTAGCAATCATCGCAGCTATGTCTCTTATCACACTTGCATCCTGCGGACACGATATTACCGAAAAAACAGCAGCAGAGATCTCAGACAGTGAAGTCACAGAAACAACAGAGCCTACAGAGAC
>DEBW01000089.1:18129-28221 GCA_002348905.1 Ruminococcus flavefaciens
AAGAAGAAGAAGAAGAGGAAGAACCTACAACTGAAATAATGACAGATGAGAACGGCGATGAGTACACATTAATAGACATTGACGGACAGAAAGTTAAAGTAGCTACTGGTCTTGAAAAGAAAATTGATGAAATTACTAAGTCCTTACTGCAAGACATATACATCACCGGTATCAGTATGCCGGAAACAGCTCTTACTCCGCCAACAGACTGGACTTCCTTAACGAAAAACGGTTTGACACTAAAACTTCCTGACGGCTTCACCGAAGAAGCCGAAGACGATTATGGCATGATACCGTATACCTTCAAGTATAATAAGGTCAAAGGCACTGTGTCAGTAGACACCGCATCCGAGGCTGAAAAAGCTGAATCCAGCAAAAAGTCAAATGAAGCGTTACTTGAAAATTACGAGAAAACAAAGGAACTCTTTGCAAAATTCGGTCTTGATTACGACGGAACAGAACATTCATTATATAGGAATCTTCTTGCAATTACCCGTAACGACATAGAAAATGCCGATGATGAAGTTAAAAACGATCTTTCAAGTTATGGAATCTACATGATGTTCTATGAAAAAGCTTATACTATCGAGAAAGACGGCTCAGATATCTATGTCTTTCAATGTAAAAAAGTTTTGGAAGAAAACGGTCAGACATTTTACACGGTTTATATTTTCAATGATGACGGCAAAGAAGACGCTTTCGACATACTATGCTCTGACCTTAGTACGGCTCTGAAGATAGCCGGTTCTGCTGAAATATCCTATTAACATACAAAAGGAGAACAAATATGAAAAAACTTCTGGCATTGCTTCTCATGCTGTCAGCAATATCGCTCGTTTCATGCGAAAAGAACGAGGTACTGCCGTCTGAGGGCGAAATTCCCGTATCCGAGAGCGAATCCGCAGAAACTACAGGCTCTACCGCTGAGGAGACTACCGAAAGCACTACCCTTTCAATGGAAGAAGAAATAAAGCAAATGGAGGAAACTCTTTTTGACATAAACATAACCGCTCAGGACGTACCGGCTGATTGTCTTGATATACCGTCTGACTGGACAAATATATCCTGTAAATGCGGAGTTGAACTCAGTGTACCGTCTGACGTAACAAAGACCGAGACAAGCGGCAGTATGGAAGTTTTCAACAACGCTGACGAAAACGGCGTTATTGATACCTCCCTTTACTTCATCTACAGCAACGACTGGTCAGAAACAGAAGAAAATGGTCCTTCCGCTGATGAAGAAGAATACATGAAGCTTATGTACGATCAGCTTGGCATACCTTTTGACGGCACTAATGCTACAATGTATGACGAACCGCTGAAAGCCGCAGGCATCGACACAAAGGGTACTCGCTACGGCAGAGTAAAGGGACTGCTCTCAGTAGACGAAAAGGCTCTCGAAGGTGCTGACGAGACTACAGTAAAGGCTATACGCTGGGCAAAGGGTATGACCTTTTCGCCTTTCAAGAATGCCTATATTTATGAAAAGGACAACGCTCATCTTGTAATACATCAGTACGGCGAAAATGATAATCAGTACTGGCTCAACGTAATGCCGGACGACAATGTGGAACACTGCTTTATGATAACAGCTCCGGACAAGGAAACAGCACTGAAAATAGCCGCATCCGCCGAGATAGCCCAATAACCGTCCGTAAAGGAGGCAATTTATGAGGAAACTTTTAGCTGTTACAGCCGTTCTTTCTGCGCTGTCACTCACAGCCTGTGCAAACAACGAACAAGGGACTGAATACAAGGACTTTTTCGAGGAAGAAAGTGTTACCGAAGAAGCATCAACAGAAGAAACTTCCGACAAATCTGAAACCAGCATTGCTCCATACAGCATACCTTTCGGAGTTTACGACTCTGACGGCAACAACTACGGCGGTACTTACAACGAAGATGCTGCAAATATCTTCAAGGACGGAACTTTTAAGTCTCCTGTGTTTGATTATGAATACAGCAGCGGATACACTGATCCTGACGTAAGGCTGTACTCTGCCGGTCTTACTGCGTCCGAGCTGCCGGAAGAAGCTTTTGACGTACCTGAGGACTGGGACACTGCATCTGAATCAGGAATAACATTCAGAGTACCGGCAGGCTCTAAAGAATCGGATATCTACGGAAAATCCTATTTCTCTTACAGCGGTGATACATTCGCCTCAGTGTACTATTCCGATGAACAGACCGAAGAAGCAAAGGGATTCAGCGAATATCTCACTGATAAATACAGCGAATGTTTCGGAAAATTCGGTCTTACATTTGACGGGACAGAATGTTCGATATACAAGGATCTGCTTGCTATAACCAGCGAAGATATCGAAAATACTGACGATGATACCAGAGAAATGCTCGATATGCTCGGCAACCGCTTTTGTTTCGCAAAAAAAGCCTACATTCTTGAAAAAGGCGAAAATACTATCATCATCTTACAGGAAAACACTGAAACTTCCAAAACGACTGATCTTTCCCTGAAAATATTCACTTCTGAAAACAAGGAAATATCCGTGGCTATATATTGCAGCGATGAAGAAACTGCGCTTAAAATAGCTGCTTCTTTTGAATTTACAGAATAATATACGTCTCAACTAAAGTATATCACATTTTCACTACAGCGAAACCACCTTTTCATAATCCAATTGGTATCTTTCGCAGAAAGGCAGATCATAGCTATGAAATACCATCGCAAACGAAGCGGCATTCCGCTCTCAGTCGGGATGCTCTGCTTCTCAATCTATTCGATTCCGTGGCTGATATGGACGAAGAATGCAGCGCCCACACCGAATGACCAAAAGCTGATAAAATGGTACGGCATCGGTGCGCTCATCGTTCTTTTCGCCGGCACAATCGGCGGCACGGTGTTTAAGATCAAATATCTGGAAAAAAAGCTGACCAAAAAGCAGCTTTTTCGGCTGGATGTGTACATTGCGGCGGTCGGGGTACTGGTGATGTTGATCATCGGCAGCGTCATGCTGAATAAGTTATATGCGTAATGCATCTGATGCAGGAAAAAACCGCTTTCACAGAAAGGTAAATCATAATAATGAAAAAGTTTTTTTATACAGTCATTCTGCTTTCTTTAATAACTCTCCCTGCTTGCAGATCAGAAGGATCTTATAATGATTATCCCGATGACCCGATAGTTGCTGAAACTTCTATCCCTGAGGAAAAAAATTATACCATAAATGATGACAGCATTGAAAAACTTCAGGCTTCCATGCTCAAAAAAATTGACCTTACTGCTTCTGAACTGCCGGAAGATGCGCTTGATACTCCAGATGACTGGACTGTATTCACCCAGAATAAAGTCTCTTTAAAGCTTCCGCCCGACTCCGTAAAAGGCGAATATATGGAAGAGGAGGCTTACGACTTCACTTATGGCGGTCTCAGCGGAAAAGTTTTCATTGACGAAACTTCCGACGAAAGTGAAACGGTCCTTAATACTATGTTTGAAACAATGGGCGACGACTTCAAAACTGCCTTTGACGAATTCGGCATGGATTACGACGGAACTATGCGTTCTGTCTACAAAAATCTGCTCACACTTACCAGCGAGGACATCGAAAACTCTGACAAGGATACAAAAAATACGCTCTCACCCCTCGGAGCAAGTTTAATGTTCTTTAAAAAAGCCTATATACTTGAAAAAGACGGCATGGATATTTTCATATTCAAGATGTCAAATACCTTCGACATCGAGGAAATGACAACGTATTCAGTAAGCATTTTTGATGCTGACGGCAATGAATATTCCTCATCCATATGCTGCAACGATGAAGATACAGCGCTGAAAATAGCCGTTACTGCTGATATAGCTGAATAATACACAGTCAGACTTCTCAGGAGGTGCAAAATGAAACGCTTCACCAGAATTTCCGCATTATTTTTATCAATAGCCGTTACATTTCCATGCATAAGTCCGCCTGCCGGAGAATGTATCAATACCAAAGATTATGACTTTGACTTTGACAATGTTGAAGTTGACGAGAACAACTGGGAGTACATACCTACCACTAACATTGCTACCGGTGAAAAGTCGTATTCTCTCTGGATGTACCCTATTGCAGATGTCAGCACTCTTGAAATACCGGCAAGCTACAACGGACTTGAAGTAACGCAAGTTGAAGTATCAAATTATGACTGTGAGGACTACCGCATAAATTCACTCATATTCCCTGATACTATATCAGATGCATATCCTCAGTTTGAAAATATCCCAACGCTGAAAACGCTGACTTTCGGGAGTGACGAGATACATTTTGACAGGAACTCCTATTTCAGACAGACCGGTATCGAGGAACTCAGCCTGCCGAAAATTATACCGACTGAACCGGCTCACACCTATAATATTGATTTCAGAGAAAATCCGGAGCTTAAACGTGTCATATTCCGTGACAGCTCAGATACTATTACTGTCGGAAATGAATTTTTCAAAGACTGTCCGAAACTGGAGGAGTTTGTCCTGCCTGATACTTGCAAGCTGCTTATCACAGAGATAAATTCATTCAGCAATACAGGACTGAAAAAGCTTGATTTTTCGGTTGAAACTGACATATCTTCAACGAGTTTCGCAAACTGTGAGGCTCTGAGCAGTGTTACTTTCCGTAAAAAGTGCAAAGTCGGCGGAAATTCATTTTTTAACTGTCACTCACTTACAGACGTTACATTTGAAGAACCTCCCACACTTACTATCCACGCTTTTTCTGGATGTGATTCTCTCACCAACATAAACATCGACACGGATTTCGACTTCAACGGTGCAGGATTTTCAGAATGTCCGACACTCCGGAGCATAAATTCCAAAAATGTATTTGACGAGACTACAGGCGATTTTGTACCGGAATACAGGGATATGATATTCAGAAATTTCAACGCCGCACAGAATACAGGCTTTATAAACGACTACATACAGGCTCAGATACAGAAAGTCATAGATGAAAATATCACTCCTGATATGACCGATATACAAAAACTCCGCATAGCTCACGACTGGATATGCGACAATGCCATATACGCCGAGGACGAAAAGTTCTACAACAACCCTGAGTACCACACTGACGCTTCTGTTTTTCTGAATGATATCAGCGTATGTGAGGGGTACGCAAGGGCTTTGAATCTTTTCTGCCACGCTCTTGGACTGCCCTCATGCTACGTCAACAGTTCTTCTCATGCATGGGTGATAGTCAAGCTTGACGGACACTGGTTTCACACCGATGTTACGTGGGACGATTACCTCCACACTATAAACTGGTTTCTGTGCTCAGACGATGAACTGGTAAAGGCTGGCGGTGCTCATTCAAGGTGGAACATAAAAAAGCCTTCTTCCATGCACGACTTTCAGGAGACTGAACTCCCGAAATGTACCTGTCCTATGGGAGATGTCAACACTGACGGCAAAGTGGGAGCTGCTGACCTTGTGACTTACAGCCGTTTTCTTCTCGGCGCACAGGACATCCCGAAAGATGATATCATACTCTCGGATATGAACTACGACGGCTCATACGATTCTTTCGACATGGTGAAACTACGAAAAAAAGCTATAAGACAATGAGCGAACAGAATTAATTCATTATTTAGTTATCAGAGCTTAGAACTCAGTTTTCAGAATTAGCCTTTAGCTATCAGCCGTTAGCCATTAGCTTGTAAGGAATGACCATTATTTTCCATTATTTCCAAATACACAAATCATTTTGATAAACATGAAGCAAACACACTATCGGAGGAAATACAAAATGAAAAAAAGAACAGTTCTTATTACAATAATTATTTTTATTGGTATATTTGGAGCAGCGATTTTTATATGGTATGGTATTCCATTTTTAATTGGCAGAAGTAATGATGTAAAAACTTCATTCACAGATGAACAAGAAAAAATAATCGCTGAAAAGCTTGACGTTGATGATCGTGAGCTTTCTGTAGAAAAGATGGAGTACACACATTATAGGAGCAAAGGCAAAAAAGTCATTCAATTCAGGATATACGGAAAAATAAACAGCTTGGATTCAATTGAAAAAACATATAAATTAGATAAAGTATTAGGTGGAAAAGATAACAACTCTAATCATATTCAAAAAGAGTATAGTCACAAGAAAAATGGTAATAAATTTTGTATAGCAGAAAGTTTTAATAACAATGCTACTTATGATGTATACTTCCGTATCAATGAATATGATAAAGAGCTTGAGAATATTATGAAAGCCAAATAATAGTAGGGGCGGATATCATCCGCCCATGTATGTGGTCGTTGTCACAAAATCACCGGTCAAACATTTTCCGTAGGGAACGCCGCCCTCGGCGTTCCGTTTCATGTCAATTGCTAATATACGTATAATCATGGGTGCATCATAATTTTCCGGTCAACGATAATCATAATCATTCGGGTGGTTTGCCGGTTCGGAACGCCGAAGGCGGCGTTCCCTACAGATATTAATTCCAATCCCCAATAATGACCTTTATTTTCCATTATTCCCAGATACACAAATCATTTTGATAAGCATGAAGCAAATGCCTGTTTCAAGCCTTGTAATCATGTTCACGAAATAAATTTGTTCTTGGGAACTATCAGCTATCAGAACCTGTACCTTAGCTCTGAAAGCTAACAGCTAAAGGCTAATAGCTAATGGCTTATACTGATAACTGAGGTCTGCGGTCTGAGTTCTGAGTTCTGTCATCTTTCCCACAAGCTTATTTTGATAAATACTTGACAAAAACTACTCTTATAGTATATAATGTAAGGGTATCAAAAAGCGTAAAAGTACGCCTCCTGTGTACATCCGCAGGAGGCTATATTTATTTAGCAGGTGAGATTATGAGCGTATTCAACGTAGAATTAAAAAAAGTCGTTGACGACAGCTACGAAATAGAAGTCGGTCACGAACTTGAACAGAAACTCATTGATGACATCAAAGCCGGACTTGTAGGAAATATCAAGAAATTTGCCGTAGTTACCGACAGCAACGTAAAACCGCTGTACGCTGACAAAATTTTCGGTATGCTAAAGGATAACGGCTATAAATGCGACCTTATCGTTTTTCCTGCCGGCGAAACAAGCAAGACTCGTGAAACAAAGGAATTTATCGAGGACACTATGCTTGAAAAAGGCTACCGCCGTGACTGCTGTATCATCGCTGTCGGCGGAGGTGTCGTTACTGATATTGCCGGATTTGTTGCCGGTACTTACGGCAGAGGAGTGCCTTTCATAAACTACGCTACTACCCTTCTTGCGGCGGCTGATGCTTCTGTAGGCGGAAAAACAGCGGTAGATACTCCCCTCGCCACAAACCTTATCGGACTTTTCAACCAGCCTGAAAAGGTATATATCGACATCTCAACATGGCGTACTCTCCCGCAGCGCCAGCTTTCAAGCGGTCTTGCCGAGACTATAAAGCACGGCTGTATCGCTGACAGAAAATTCTTTGACTACATCTCAGAGAATATGGATAGGATATTCGCCGTTGACGATGAAGTATGCGAGCATATCGCACACGAAAACTGCAAGGTAAAGTATCAGGTAGTTATGAAAGACGAGCTTGAGAGCGGTCTGCGAGAGATACTCAACCTCGGTCACACAGTCGGCAGGGCTATCGAGACTGTAAGCGGATATAAGCTTCTCCACGGCGAGGCTGTATCTATCGGTCTTGTGGCAGAAGTAAAGCTTGCTGAAAAGCTCGGCTACTGTACCGCTGAGGACGTTAAGCTCGTTGCTGAGATACTTGAAAAGGCAAAGCTTCCGGTAGCTATACCGGATTATATAGACCGTGAAGCCTTAGTTAAAAAGCTCTACACGGACAAAAAAGTACGTGACGGCAAACTCCGTTTCGTACTGCAAAAGGGTATCGGAGATATCATGGAATTTGATGGCGGACAGTACGCTCTGCCGGTATCAGAAGATACTGCAAGAGAAATAATCATGTCAATATAGGAGGAACATCATGCAGTTATATAACTCACTTTCACATAAAAAAGAGGACTTTATTCCCCGTGAAGCCGGTAAGGTAAGTATGTACACCTGCGGCCCTACTGTTTACCACTTCGCACACATAGGAAACCTCAGAAGCTACATCATGGAGGATATCCTCGAAAAGTACCTCCGCTTCACAGGTCTTGACGTTAAGCGTGTAATGAACATCACTGACGTAGGTCACCTCACAAGCGACGGCGATACCGGCGACGACAAGATGCTCAAAGGCGCTAAGCGTGAGCATAAGACAGTTATGGAGATAGCTAAGTTCTACACTGACGCTTTCTTCTCTGACTGCGCTAAGCTCAACATCAAAACTCCTGACGTTGTAGTACCTGCTACTACCTACGTTGACGAGTTCATACGTGTTATATCTTCACTTATGGATAAGGGCTATGCTTATGAAGCAGGCGGAAACATCTACTTCGACACTTCAAAGCTCGATAAGTACTACGTTTTCGGCGACTTCAAGGAGGAAGACCTCGCTGTAGGTGTTCGTGAAGGCGTTGAAGAGGACAGCAACAAGCGCAATAAAGCTGACTTCGTACTCTGGTTCACAAAGTCAAAGTTCGACGATCAGGAACTTAAATGGGACAGCCCTTGGGGAGTTGGCTATCCTGGCTGGCACATCGAGTGCTCATGCATAAGCATGAAGAATCTCGGCGAATACCTCGATATACACTGCGGCGGTATCGACAATGCTTTCCCGCATCATACAAACGAGATAGCACAGTCAGAAGCTTACCTCGGTCATGAATGGTGCAACTACTGGTTTCACGTACACCACCTCAATACCAACGACGGAAAAATGAGCAAGAGCAAGGGCGAATTCCTTACAGTATCCCTCCTCGAAGAAAAAGGCTACGATCCTATCGTATACCGTTTCTTCTGCTTACAGTCGCATTACCGCAAGTCACTGGTATTCTCATGGGAGAACCTCGACAATGCAAAGGTAACTTTTGACAAGCTCATTGCAAAGATAGCTCCTCTTACAGCTGATAAGTCCGGAGATATCGACAAGGCTGAGTACGACCGCCTTATGGGAGCTTTCAACGATGCTCTCGGCAATGATATAAATACAGCTATGGGTATAACTGTGATCTATGATGTACTCAAATCAAAGGCTAACAACGCTACTAAACTCGCTCTTATCGGAGAATTTGACAAGGTTATGGGACTTGACCTTATCAAAAAGGCTGAGGAAAAGGCTTCATCTGCAAACGATAATTCAAACGCTGATATCCCGGCTGAGGTAATGGAGCTTGTTGAACAGCGCAAGGCTGCACGTAAGGAGAAAAACTTTGCTCTCGCAGACGAACTCCGTGACAAGATAGCAGAACTCGGCTACGCTATCAAGGAAACTCGTCAGGGTACTGAGATAACAAAGTTATAATACAAACATATAAAGGAGAAATTAGTCATGGATAACGACGCATTTGCAGCAATAATGGGAATATTCGTTCTTATATACGGAATAATCCTGCTTATCATCCTCGCAATATCTATAGTAATTATCATCGCAAAGTGGATACTCTTTGAAAGAGCCGGAGAACCCGGCTGGTCAACTATCGTACCGATATATAACACCTTACAGCTCGCAAAGATAGCAACAGGTGAATATCACCTCGGTATCGTATGGCTGATACTTATGGGAATAAACAGTTTATGCAACATAACTTCCGGTATCTGTAACCTGATCGCTCAGAACGGTGACAGCTCAACAGCTATTTTTTCAATAATAAGTCTGCCTTTATCACTCCTCGTAATAGCAGTTGCTCTCTGTGCAGCAGTAATCGGCGGCTATCTCAGCTATATGTTCACCAAGTCATACGGACAGAGTGATACTATGTGCATACTCTCAATATTCTTCTCTCCGATCATATTCATGATAATGGCTTTGAACAAGGGTACAAGCTATATAGGTCCGCAAGGTCATCTCAGGATATGGAAAAAGAAGTAAAAAATAAAAATGGTAGTTGTAAGCTGCCGTAATTATTATACAAACCAATGTAAGGGCGGAATTTTCCGCCCTTTAAATTTTGCACGGCAACAGCATTTACTTTTTATTAACGTATGCGACAGCAAAGTTGCCTTACATTCTAATTAACAGCGCAATATTGCGTGGGTGCAGG
>DEBW01000089.1:28391-29958 GCA_002348905.1 Ruminococcus flavefaciens
AAGTAAATGCTGTTGCCGTGTTACATTTTGATACAGCTCTTGACATTTCTGCTGTTTTGATGTAAAATATAGAAGAATAATTTTCTCTGAAAGAGGTAAGTGAAATGCTTAAAAACAATGAAAAAGTAATGGATAAGATCGTTGAACTCTGTAAGTCTAAGGGTTTTGTATACCCTGGCTCTGAGATCTACGGCGGTCTTGCAAATACATGGGACTACGGCCCGCTCGGCGTTGAGCTGAAGAAGAACATCAAGAACGCATGGATGAAGAAGTTCGTTCAGGAAAACAAGTACAACGTTGGTCTTGATTCCGCTATCCTCATGAACCCACAGACCTGGGTTGCTTCCGGTCATATCGGCGGATTCTCTGATCCGCTCATGGACTGTAAGGAGTGTAAAACTCGTCACCGTGCTGACAACCTCATCGAGGACTTCGACGGCACTAACGTTGCAGGCTGGTCTAACGAGCAGATGATGGACTACATCAAGGAAAAGAACATCGTTTGCCCTAACTGCGGCAAGCAGAACTTCACAGATATCCGTCAGTTCAACCTCATGTTCAAAACTTTCCAGGGCGTTACTGAGGACAGCAAGTCTGAGCTTTATCTCCGTCCTGAGACTGCACAGGGTATCTTCGTAAACTTCGCAAATATCCAGAGAACTACACGTAAAAAAGTTCCTTTCGGCGTTGCTCAGGTAGGTAAGTCCTTCCGTAACGAGATCACTCCTGGCAACTTCATCTTCCGTGTACGTGAATTTGAGCAGATGGAGCTTGAATTCTTCTGCAAGCCTGGTACTGACCTTGAGTGGTTCGACTACTGGAGAAGCTACTGCAAGAACTTCCTCCTCAGCCTCGGACTCAAGGAGGAGAACCTCCGTCTCCGTGACCACGACAAGGAAGAGCTTTGCTTCTACTCAAAGGCTACAACTGACTTCGAGTACCTCTTTCCATTCGGCTGGGGCGAACTCTGGGGAGTTGCTGACAGAACAGACTACGACCTCACTCAGCACATCAATACCAGCGGCAAGTCACTCGAATACTTCGATCCTGAGACAAACGAGAAGTACATCCCTTACGTTATCGAACCTTCTCTCGGCGTAGAGAGACTTTTCCTCTCTGTTGTTACAGAAGCTTACGACGAGGAAGAGATCATCTCAACTGACAAGAACGGCAACGAGAAGAAGGATGTTCGTACAGTTATGCATTTCCACCCTGCTCTTGCACCTTTCAAATGCGCTGTACTCCCACTCGTTAAGAAGCTCACTCCAAAGGCTGAGGAAGTATACGATATGCTCTCCAAGAAGTTCATGGTAGACTTCGATGAGGCTGGTACTATCGGTAAGAGATACCGCCGTGAAGACGAGATCGGTACTCCATTCTGCATCACTGTTGACTTCGACACTATCGAGAAGGACAACTGTGTAACAGTCCGTGACCGTGATACTATGCAGCAAGAGCGTATCGCTATTGACGACCTCGTTGCATTCCTTGAATCAAAAATGGAATTCTAAAAACTTATGGCGGACAGTGATTCTGTCTGCCATTTTTAAGAACCTGTCCACATAGG
>DEBW01000089.1:30018-39989 GCA_002348905.1 Ruminococcus flavefaciens
CCTATGTGGACAGGTTCTAAAGGTGAAATTAATGGAAATATTAAAATCAAGATATCTTCTTACTCTTGCACTTGCTCCGGCGGTACTTCTTTTCTTCTACATACGAAAAAAAGACAAGATAGAAGCCGAACCTATGAAGCTCCTGCTCGGTCTTGCAGGTCTCGGAGCAGTTTCGACCATATTTGCCGGAGTGTACGAAAGTGTACTGATAGCTCCCTTTGACTCTATTCTCGGCGGCAAAGGACTTTTCTACAACATTATCACAAACTTTTTCATAATCGCAGTTGCAGAAGAAGGAGTAAAATTCCTGGTACTCTACCTGATGACATGGTGGTCAAAGGAGTACAACTACACTTTTGATGCGGTAGTTTACGCAGTATCAGTATCACTCGGATTTGCCGCACTGGAGAATATACTCTACGTCTTTAACGGCGGATTCGCAACGGCTATCCTCAGAGCATTCACCTCTATCCCCGGACATACTATTTTTGCGGTATATATGGGATACTACTACGGCGTAGCAAAGAAATTCAGCAGCATGAAAGACCATTTAAAAGCTGTGCTCTGTCTTGCACTTGCCCTGATATCGCCAATTATGATACACGGCTTCTATGATTTCTGTCTTGGAATGGGTAATCCGATAATGATAATCGTTTTCTTCGCATTCGACATAACAATAACTATACTCGCCTTTTTCAAGGTAAACAGGCTTTCAAAGTACGACACGCCGATATTCCAGTACCAAAACAACAATATCAGCAATACACAGAACATCAACAATAATACAAACATTTATCAATAACAAAAAAGGACGCTCAATGCGTCCTTTTCTTCATTTTATAGCTTCGATAACGATGCAGGTGATATTATCCCAGCCGCCTTTTTCAAGAGCTTTCAGCATAAGCGCCTCGGCATAGCTGTCGTGCTCCTCGGAAAGTACCTTTGCTATCTCGTAATCAAGGCACATATCCGTAAGACCGTCACTGCATATCAGTATCTTTCCGTCGGCAAGTTCAAACGGACCATACGAGTAAGCGATCAGACCAACACCATCATCGTCAACTCCGAGAAAAGTTATAAGCCTGTGCGAATCTGTGCTTATCCGTGCTTCGTCCTCACTGTACACCCCTGCCCTTAATTTCTGAGCGGCGAGAGTATGATCTTGTGATATCTGGGAAATAGTACCGTCATGGAAATAGTATATCCTGCTGTCGCCGATATTGAAGCTGTGTACAATGCCGTTGTCGATACACACCATAGCAAGAGTTGAACCGCTCCTGCCGCAGTTTTTCTGCCGTGTCATATCACATATATTCCTGTTGGCATCATCGGCATAAACATTCACTTCATGACGCAGTTCGCATATATCAACATATCGCAGTTCATCAGCTTTTTTATACAAAGTAGACACTGATATCTCAGAGGCAAGCTCTCCGAAAGCCTCTCCGCCCATACCGTCACAAACGGCGAAAATACGGCGTTCATCGTCACTCACCAGCATTTTGAGCGAGCAGTTTTCCTTTGGCTTTATACCTATTCCGTCAGCATAGAAGCTGTCCTCATTTTTTTGTCTTACAAAGCCGACATCTGAAACGATAGAGACTTTGAAGCCTGAGCCTTCAACGGGTACAGTGGTATCGTCAGTACCGTCTAAAATTGAAACATATGGTTCTTCTTTTTTTCTGAACATATCTAAAAACATAGGCAACATCTGCTTTCTTTTGTACGTGCTTTAATTATTATAGCATAATAAATATATATATTTCAAGATATTTCGCACTAATACAGCATACAAAACTGTGCGTTGATTTTTGTAAAAAAGCCACAAAAGTTAGCTTCATAAAACTGTAGTAAGGTTGACATAACCCGCCTGTAGTGTTAGAATATACTAAGAGAGTGCCGCTGTTATAGCGGCAATTTGTTTAAATTTCTATCTAAGGAGTTATATATGCCAACACTGAAAGATATAAAAATCGGTCAGTCTGCCATAGTTGAACACCTTCACGGCGAAGGCGCTCTGCATCAGCATTTTCTTGATATGGGAATTATCCCCGGTACAGAGATAACCGTATCCAAACTCGCTCCTATGGGCGATCCTATGGAGCTTACACTGCACGGATATGAACTTACTCTGCGTCTTGCAGATGCTGAACTCATAGACGTAAAACCTATTGATAAAAAAAGCCATTCTGTTGCTAAAAAAGCCGAAAAGAAAAAGTCCGAGCACCCGGGTTTCGGCGAAGGCGGCAAATTTCACCCCAAGGGAAGCGGAAAGCCTCTGCCGGAGGGTACTGTACTCACCTTTGCACTTGTCGGCAATCAGAACAGCGGTAAAACCACGCTTTTCAACCGTCTTACCGGCTCAAAACAGCACGTAGGCAACTTCCCCGGAGTTACCGTTGACCGCAAGGACGGCGCTATAAAGGGCTATCCTGATACACTGATAACCGACCTCCCCGGAATATACTCCATGTCGCCTTACACCAGTGAGGAGATAGTTTCACGTAATTTCGTGCTCAATGACAAGCCTCATGCAATAATAAATATAGTAGATGCTAACAATATTGAGCGAAATCTTTACCTCACCATGCAGCTATTGGAACTTAATATACCTATGGTCGTTGCTGTGAATATGATGGACGAACTCATTTCCAACGGCGGAAGTATCGACTTCAACGAAATGGAGAAAATGCTCGGCGTACCTGTAGTGCCTATATCAGCCGCAAAAAATGAGGGAATAGAGGAACTTATCGAACACGCAATACACGTTGCGTATTATCAGGAGCCTCCGCTTATACAGGATTTCTGCAAAAAAGACAAAAACGGCGGAGCTGTTCACAGATGTCTGCACGGCATAAGTCACCTCATTGAAGACCATGCCGAAAAATCAGGACTGCCGATAAGATTTGCCGCAAGCAAAGTCACTGAGGGCGACCAGCTTATCATAAAACAGCTTGCTCTTGATACTGATGAGGAGACTTTCGTTGAGCATATAGTACGGCAAATGGAAAAAGAACGTGGTCTTGACAGAAGCGCTGCTCTTGCAGATATGCGATTCAATTTCATCATGGAACTTTGCAGTGAGACTGTCATAAAGCCTACCGAAAGCAAGGAACATATCCGAAGCCGCCGCATCGACAAATTCCTTACCGGAAAATATACCGCTATACCGGCATTTATCGTCATTATGGGACTTGTTTTCTGGCTGACGTTCAACGTCATCGGAGCTTTTTTGCAGGGACTGCTCGAAAGCGGTATCGACCAGCTTACCGGTGTTGTTGACAATGCTCTCACAAATGCCAACGTCAACGATGCTATACACAGCCTTATCATAGACGGTATTTTCGCCGGAGTAGGCAGTGTACTCAGTTTCCTCCCTATAATCGTAACGCTTTTCCTGTTCCTCTCGCTGCTGGAGGACAGCGGATATATCGCAAGAGTTGCCTTTGTAATGGATAAACTCCTGCGTAAGATAGGACTTTCCGGAAGAAGTATAGTCCCTCTGCTGATAGGCTTCGGATGTACAGTACCGGCGGTAATGGCTACGAGAACTCTCCCAAGTGAGCGTGACCGAAAAATGACCATACTCCTCACACCGTTCATGAGCTGTACTGCTAAACTGCCGATATACGCCTTCTTTGTAAATGCTTTCTTTCCAGGAAAAGGCGGTCTTATAATGACCGGACTTTACATACTCGGCATAATAGTCGGTATACTTATAGCTCTCCTCTACAGGAGTACTATTTTCAGAGGCGAACCTGTACCGTTTGTTATGGAGCTTCCAAACTACCGTATGCCGGGATTCAGAAACGTTTCCCAGCTCTTATGGGAAAAGGCTAAAGACTTCTTACAGAGGGCTTTCTCAGTAATACTCATAGCTACCATAGCTATATGGTTCTTGCAGAGTTTCGACTTCAACCTTGCTCTCGTTGACGATCCTGAGCAGAGCATACTTGCAATATTTGCAAGACTTGCCGCACCGATAATGTCTCCTGCCGGACTTGGCGACTGGCGCATATGCATATCTCTCGTATCGGGATTTATAGCAAAAGAAAGCGTAGTTTCCACCATGAAGATACTTTTCGGCGGCGATGCTACAGCATTTATGACTTCACTTTCAGCCGCTTCAATGCTTGTTTTCTCCCTGCTCTATACTCCGTGCGTGGCAGCAATAGCCTCTATAAAGCGTGAATACGGTAGAAAATGGGCGATATTCGTAGTATTCTGGCAGTGCGGACTTGCATGGCTCGCTGCTGTGGCTGTACACCTCATAGGAAAAATGATAGGAGCATAACAATGAATATTTCAGATATACTGCTCTCAGGAGCAATAATTCTCTCTGTGATACTCGCAGTTAAGAGTATCATAAAGCAAAAACGCAGCGGCAAAAGCTGCTGCGGTAACTGCTCCGGCTGTACGATGAACTGCAAAACAGCGTCCCACGAATAAACGTGGGACGCTGTTTTCATTCGAGAGAGCTGAGTTTCTTCTGTAGTTCTATCATATGATTACGGCAGGCTGTTATCTCGCCGGTATACTTATTGAACCACTCAACGTCGGTTTCGTCAGGCTGCTCCTGTAAGAGGATAGCCTGAACGAGCGCTGACTGTGAACGGGAACGCTTACGCTCTATCTCCTTGATAGTATTCATACAGAGCTTTATTTCCTTTTTCAATCGTCTTTTTTCACTCATTGCCATAAATATTTCCTCCTTATTATAAGCCCTGTTTGTCTATGGAATCTACCAGAGCCTTTGTTTCGTCATATCCTTTATCCAGATCAGCAGCGATATCTTCCATAGCACTTTTCAGCTTTTCAAGATTTTCTTCTTTCTGCATCTGCTCAGGATAGAGCAGGAGACACGCATTTATCTCATTGATTATGACCTTTTCCTCATCCATACCCTCTATCAGGAATATAAAGGAATTTGCACTTCCCATGTCGTTCACAAGATGTCTGTAACGAAGATCCAAAGCGCCTTCGCCGTTCTGGTAAGAATTTATGTCTTCAACTACATGGTTTATATTTGTCTTGTACTGGATTCGGTAAGTTTCCTGAGTATGCTTTGTCTCGTCAATGTAAAGAGCTGCGAATATCGTCATCGCTATCAGACTCATCACCAGCAGGAGTATCATCCTGACCAGTCTCCTTTTCAGCATCTTCTCCTGATTCAAGCGAGTTCACCTCATCTTCCTGCGTATAACCTATCTCTTCGAGACGGCGTTTTTCTTTTTCTATAGCTTCTCTTACAGCTTCTTCATGCTTTTCTTTGGCTGTTTCCTGACGTTTTTCGGCAGCTTCCCTGCTGAACCTCACAAGAGTTTTCAGCTCATATACTGAAATACCTGAAACTACCAGCATTACTGCAAGCAGCAGCAGCTTACGGAAGTTTGCAAAGGAATCTATCCAAATGAAGAATCTTGCCTTGCCCTTGTATCTTCCGACTATATTTGCCGGATCAACAGCAACGCTGTCCTCAACAGGGTTAGCATCTCCTCTTGTGATGAATTTGCCGTCCTCAGTTTCGCCTACTATTCTGTGAGTTACGAGCATACCTTTGATGTCGCTCTGTTCTGAGTAGAATGATATGATATCATTATACCTGAGTATCATCGGATCTACCTTTTCGATAAGGATGAAGTCTCCGGTGCGGATAGAAGGTTCCATACTTCCGGTAGTAACTCTCAGTACGCTGTGACCGAATATACTTACCACCTTGCCCTGACTTGATGATACCATTACGAATATAACAAATCCAAGCATTACCATCACTATTGCAGAAGCAACGATATTGACGATATTTGTAGTTTTCTCCTTTATCTCCTCCGGAATAATGTTTCTTTCCTTGTCAGCCTTCAGAGCCTGTTTAGCAATTTCTTCTGTCTTGCGTATGTTCTCGTTAAATTCCTGACGGTCGATACGTCTTGCTTCTACAGCACGGGCGATCTTCTCAAATATACTTACATGGTATGCCTTGTAGAGACGCTTCATCTCGGCATCAATAGCCTTCTGCATCTCCGGCTCTCTTACAGGCGGAGTATAAGCAGGTCTTGGCTTGTTCTTGTCAGCCTTGCGCTTTTTACGCTTGTACTTGAAGTCGCTTATCATGCGCATATACTTGTATTTGCCGATCTGAGCGTACTTCTTGTAGAATACCTCCATTTCCTCTCTTGCTTGTTTTTCCTTGTCCTTCTTCTCCTGCTCGGCTTTTTTGTCAGCAAGGAGCTTCTTATAGAGCGGATTATCAGTATTCTCAGGTATGATACCGAATACCACAGCAAGCAGGTGGCGTATAAGTCTTATCAGAGAGTACAACGGATTCCATGAGTATTCACGGTATATCTCCATAAACGGCTTGTTCTCGAAGTATCTGCGCTCAACTTTGAGACGCTGAGCACGTTCATCCTCGATACGTTCCTTTTCACGCTTCTGCTGTTCAACTTTCATACGAGCAGCAACAGCTCTCGGATCTTCGATATCATTTATAGCTATCTCATTTGATTCCTCGATAGTTTCAAGTGCAGCCTGGATATCCTCATCGGTAACGGATTCATAAGCCTGCTTTTCAAGCTCTTTCTCGGAGATAGCCTTCTTGATCTTATCTTCCTTCTTGTCTATGCCCTCAGCTTCGCCGAGTTCATTACGTGCAAGCTCTTTGGTTCGCTGTATACGCTCACGCTCAGCCGCTTCACGTTCTTCCTCCTCACGCTTCTGACGGGCTTCTTCTTCAAGTTTCTTATGATGTTCAAGACGGGCGAGGCGTTCTTCTTCAAGACGCTGACGCTCACGCTCTTCTGCTTCCTGCTCTGCACGTTTCTTGGCGAGCATTTCCTGAACACGCTTTTCTTCTTCCTCTTTGGCTATGCGCTGACGTTCAAGTTCAGCCTTTCGAGCCTCTTCGATACGCTGCTGTTCAAGGCGCTTAGCCTCTTCTTCGAGTCTGACACGTTCTTCCTCACGGCGGCGCTTTTCAAGCTCCTCGACGTAGCGTGATTCTATTTCTATAACTTCATTTACCGCCTCGAACACAAGGTTCATATCCGGCGGAAGCTTCTTTTCAAGTCTGAATTCGCCGTCAGCGGCGATATATCCGGCAGTAGTCTCAGCAGTAACGCTGTAGTCAGCCGCAAGTTCCTTATCAAATTTTTTCAGGAATTTCGGAGCTATCGGCTTATGCTTCTGAGTTTTCAGTTCTTTGTATTTCTCTGCGTTGTCCTTGTTCATATATGAACGGAACAGCAGAAGATTGAGCACAACTACCTTGTAGAAGTCCTCGATGTAGTCATTTTCCGGCTTGACAGCACTGTCCTGAACGTTTATCTTATAGCCTACCTTGTCATAGCTTTCGATGTACTGCCATAGGGTAAGACAAGCTTTAAGGTCAACGTTTTTCATGATAGCGTTAGTACGCATTACCGGCGGACGTATGAATGTATTGCCGAGAGTCTGACAAAGCTCCGAGCCTTTATAGCCTTCTATAGCCTTTTTCAGCTTTTCGACACGCTGCCATACTGTATAGCCGTTATCGTCGTAGGAATCAAGGCTGTCGATAGTTTCGAGTTTCAGCTCAACTTTCATTT
Organism: Ruminococcus flavefaciens; assembly: GCA_002348905.1. GTDB lineage: Bacteria > Bacillota > Clostridia > Oscillospirales > Ruminococcaceae > Ruminococcus > Ruminococcus flavefaciens_O. Next base: position 37,599 of record DEBW01000089.1, read on the forward strand.
TACCGCCGTTTCCGTCGTCGATAGCGGTATTATATCCAAGAGAGAATACCTCCTCGTCACGGGCGACCTGAGCCAGTTTCTCATAGCGGGTATTTATGAATATGTAAAGTCTGTCAACAAGGGTATTGACGAACTTGTTCTCATAGGTAAAAAGACTTTCCTCCTTGTGGATATTGAGTATCTTTGAAGGAGTTATCTTGCCTGATACAGGATCAATACTCTGTATAAGGTCTGTATGCTGAGCAAGATGCTTAACAGATTCAACTGTGATTTTACGTGAAAGTGCGATAGGTACAACTTCCTCAACGTCCTCAATAGTACGTCTCGGACAGCGCAGGAAATTATCGACATGGGTAAGACCGTTCTCAATGGCTTCTACCCATGATACATCTATAGCCTTCTCCATTATCTTTTTATTGAAGGCAAAAGAGTTTTTGCTGGCACGGATGAGAGAATCAAGTGAGCTGTAAACCTCATCGTCACCGAAATTGTCAATAAGTTCAGAAAAATTGCTGTACCATTCGCCGTAAGAGTTTTTCACTTTCTCTCACCTGCCTTGCTGTGTAAAGATACTGACAGGAATATGCAGAACGTACACACTCCTGTCAGTTGATGAATGTCATCAGAAAAGCTTCTGCAATCTTTCAAGATAAGCAATAGATTCGTTCATTTTGTTCTTGCCGAACAATTTGTTCATATAGGCGCAAAGTTCACGGAGTTCTTCACGGAGCATTGCAAGGTTGAGTGATTCAAACTTTCTGAATATCTTTGTTGCAAGAACGTAGTCGATGCCTTCAAGTTCCTCTCCTCCGCAGGCAACGTATACCGGCACAAAAAGGTTCATCTGTTTGAGGATACGGTTACCGAAAGCTACACGCAGCTTTTCGATTACCCAGAGGTCGAGCTGCTGTATCTTTTTCAGGCTTTCCTGGGATATAGGGTACTTGTCAAAAGCCTCCTTGAAAAGCTCATTCAGATGTGAGTAGCCTAAATTCATAGGCGGAGTATCAGGAGCTTCAAAGGCAACGCCCTTTGTATCAAGGTTGATAGGCTGAGCACGGTCGTAAACCTTATCGGAAATAGCGAATGTCGAGTCATCGTTGTTCGCTGTACCGATGTACCATATATTCTGAGGTATAACTATCTTGCCTCGGTCAAGCTTTATCGGATCAGTGCTCCATACATTAGGAACGATGTCAAGTTCCCACTCGTCAGCGTTAGGCATTTCGAGTATGGAGAGCATTTCTGCGAAATAGTACTCAACACGGGCGATATTCATCTCATCGAGAAGGATGAGATTGATATCGTTGTTGTAGTTTGAGGAGTATATTCTTTTAAGTACCTCTGTCTCGTTGAAGTTCTTGGTAAATTCGTTGAAGTAGCCGAAAAGCTCAGTACGGTCACGCCATGAAGGCTGTACGGAAGCAATTGTGGTATCAACTTGCAGGAACTTACCGAAAGAGTAAGGCAGAGATGTTTTACCTGTACCGGAAATACCCTGTAGGATAATGAGCTTCGTAGAAGCCATACCTGCAAGGAAAAGGCGTATAGTCTTAGGCTCATAGAAAAGGCGCATTCTTGAGCAGGCAAAGTTTCTGAAAGTCTCAACGATGCCTTCAAGAGTTATATCATTGTCATATTCAGGCGGAGTATAGCTCTTGTAGAAAGTATCCACCTCGATAAGCTTTGAGAAACGGTAGTCGCTGGTTTGTATAACACCGTCCTCGATAGAGGCAACCGGTGCCGGCGCACCTTCACCGCCTTCGCCTGCCTGCACAGCAACGTACTGTCCTTCGCCTAATGAATGACCTATTGAGGCAGGTACGCCCTGACCGGATTTTATACCCATTATCTCGTCTCTTTCCTTTGTCATTCTGATTACCTGTCTCTGAAGAAGGGATATTTCTTCAAGAAGGTCTTCATTGCTGACAACAGAATGTCTGAAACGGATGTACTTTCTCACGGAGAGTACGATCATCATGATTATAAGGACATATATCGCTGCGACGATAATTATCGCCAGTATAGAGAGCACCCAGCCAACTGCACCGAATTGTGTTGAGTGCTCCTTGAATATCTGAACATAGTTCTTTATATTGAATATCTGTTTCAGACCTCCGCCGACACCTCGCACGATCTCAGCATATCCTTTAAGCATTTCAGACATGAATGCAAAAAACCATTTTAAGAATTCATTCATAATATGCTCCAATATTCAGGTCATACACACATATGTACGATCATTGTCAATTAGTTGTTTACGACTATTTTATCAGATGTTTCAGATTTTACAGTCTCCTCGATAACGTCTGCTGTCTCAGCTGTTTCTTCAACTGTTTCTTCGGCTGTTTCAGCAGCTTCTTCTTTTACTTCTTCTGCCTTTTCAGTTAC
>DEBW01000089.1:40206-70880 GCA_002348905.1 Ruminococcus flavefaciens
GTTTTTTCAGCTGTTTCAGTAACCTTTTCCTTGACTTCTTCTTTATTTTCGTCTACTGGTTCGGTTTTCTCCGGAGCTTTAGTCTCCGGCTTTTCAACATCTTTATCATCGGATGTTGAATTTTCGGTATTTTCTGCGTTCTGTTTCTGACTTGCAAGGTATTCCTCGATAGCACGGCGCTTTATCTCCTCCTCATCAAGCTCAGGAACATCCTGTCTCTTAGCTTCGATAAGGGTAACGATAAACTTGTAAAGCTCTATCAGGAAGAATATTGCCATTGGGATAACTATGAATATGAAGAATCCTGTCTTTGTTCTAAGGAAGCTCATAAACTTGCCCAGTGCAGGTATCTTCATCTCTGTCCATTTTCCTATGAGGTCGCTGGAGTATACCGGCACATTATCATCAACAGCATTGTTATCGCCTCGTGTGATGAAAGAACCGTCCTCGGAGACTTCAACTATTCTATGGGTATTTTTTGCTCTTTTGCCGTTTATCACAGTCCAGAAAGTGATAACGTCATTCTCTTTCAGAGTTTTTACATCATCTATCTCCTTACATATGATAAGATCACCGGAAGCAAATGTAGGCTTCATTGAGTCTGTCTCTACAGACATAGGTATGTAGCCGAAAAGGTTGGCAACGCCGTTATTTTTACCGGATGAGAATACTATTATTGTTATCAGAAATGCAAATATAAGTACTATCCATGCAAGTACATTTACTATGACACTAACTACCTTTTTCATAAAATTATTCTCCTTTAAGTTGTCGGTACTATCTTGAACGTCATGCTCAATTTCAAAGTACCGCCTATGATATCATCCACGCAATCGGGATCGTTGCCCTCAAGCCATATAACCACCGTAAACTTGTCTTTATCATTGGGTTTGAACTTTTCCTTTGATGTCTTCATTACGATATTGGAAGAAAGGAATTCATCGTCACAGTCTTTCTCCTTACCTTTTCCGTCAGATTTTGTCTTACCGTAGATTTTCTTGTCACCATTTTCATAAAGTGCGATGCGTACCGCCTCATCAATACCCTTTGTAACGTTTTCAATATCCATCTCTCCTTCATAGCTTATCGTGCTGTCTCCGGAGTTTATGAGATAGAAAGTGTACGCTATGTAGTTTTCGCCGTTGTGACAGCCATTCACCATGTCAAGGTTATCCGGAAGGTCTTCTCCGCTTATATTCGTTATGTCGTAGATTATATCAGCATTCAGGACGGATGTCTGTCTGAAATAATCCGGCGTTTCCGAAAGCGTAAGTCCCTGCTTTACCATATCATATTTATTGAGTTTTACCGTAAAGCTTCCGAATCTGTCATAGAAATAAGATATCGCATACGCTATAGCTACTACAAGTATAAGGATAATCACCAGCAAAGCCAGCACTCGCATCAGAATCACATGACGCTTGATCTCTTTAGAAGTTCTTTTAAGTTCAATAGCGTCTTTTATCTTATCATCCAAAACTTGCACCTCCATTCTTTCTGTTAATTTTCTTCATTTTTTCTCTTTACATATTTTTCTGTCATATAATTTCCGGCGAGACTGCCGGTACAGTAAGAACAATCAAATTCATAAAGTATCTCTGCCTGATGGCTGTTGAATATACCGTCAGCAACAGTTTCAGCACCCATATCGTTTATAAAGCCGATTATCGACTTTACTGCGGTATCAGAGCGCTCGCTCCTGCCGATAAAGTTTGATACTTCCGGACTGAGCATAACATAATCAACTGAGAAATTTGAAAGTCTCATCATAGGACAGGTGTCTCCGCCGAAATTAGTCAGCATGAAATGGAAGCCACGGTTTCGCATTTTCTCGATAACAGGAGTTATCTGACCGTCAGTTTCCTCAAGCAGTTTTTCTGAAAGCTCAAAGCAGATACGGTTCGTAGGAACGTTATACCTTGAAAAATACTCCAGCAGAGTCTTTTCTGCCATCGGCACTTTCAGAAAGCGCACAGGCATATACACTGAAAGCCAGCTGAAATTCAGTTCACGCTCAACAAATATATTATGTGCATCGAGCGCCTGTACAAGTTCCAGGTAAAAAAGTCTTACAGCCTGATCTGTTATCTCGCTGACATCACGGAACTTATCAGGAGTAAGTACGCCGAGCTTTGGAGAATTAAGTCTTGTCTGAGACTGAAACGCCGCAGCTCTGCCGGTAGATATCTCTCTGATAATGCGGTATTGCAGTTCGACCGCACGAAGACCGTCAACAGTATCCTGCAATTTTTTCTCTGCCATACCAACACCTTCTTTTTTATATGATTGTATATATAAATATTATATCACATATATAGTGCTGTGTCAATGAATTTACTCATAAAATAGACTTGTTTAAATTGTATAAAATAGCACAAAAACAGCCTGCACTGTAGTGCAGACTGTTTTTTACGCTATGATACCAGTATTTCGGTATTTAAACTACCAAGAGAAGTGTTATTGATAGTAATTCTGTCAATATTTACAGTTACCGTACCGGAATCAACGGTATTCATATTGCCTCCGCTTACCTTCGTAATGTAAGTATAGGAATCAGTCAGTTTCCTGCCGTATACTTTAAGTTCAGAAACTCCCGAACCGGCTGTAAGGGTTATATCATAGTCCAGCGAGCGTGACTGTGCATTTGTTCCGGCATCAAGCATAGGCATCGTTACGGAAGTACTGTAGTCTACCTCAGCGTTCTCGCCTGAACCTTCAAAATAATTGAAATAATAAGCTATCGGCACATCGCTGTATACTGAACCGTTGTAGGTATGCTCTATCTCGGTGTTGCCTGTAAAGTCTACCGCAGGTATCTGATAATTTGCCGGAAGCGGCTGTGCCTGCGAAGCTGTTATCAATACCGAAGCCAGATTATCGCCGAAATTGATATGTACATTTGCGTCGGTAATACTTACAGAGATAAGGGTTAAATTCTGATTGAAGGAGATATTGAAACCTCCCTCTGAAACGGCTCTTACAACTCTTGTAGCGATATTGTCATGACCTGTAGGATCATACGTAAATGTAACAATAAGGTCAAGCGTACTTTCGTCCACAGTCTCGTTAGTTTCGAGATTGTCGATATCCGCATACACTTTCACAGTTCGCAGTGCCGCTCGTGTACCGCTCTGATCGTAGGTATCGGTCGTTTCTATGATGAAATGGTCATAGTTTTCGGTCGAATCTCCCCTGTCGGTGATATGCTCGATATAGCGTATCGTGTAGCCGTTAGGGTAGTATTCATAGGTCTGTATGTCCTGACCGTTCTGCGTCTGAGCCGTGAGAGTACCGCCGATATATATAAGCTCCGAGTACGTGTCATCGGTATACGATATGATGTTATTTTCCGTCCGCACAAGCGGATATGTGCCTGAATAGCCGTTATTAAGAGCTATAGCCGGAAATTCGTAAGGATATCTTGTATCATAGCCGTTTCCGCTCTCAGCGAGCTGTACTCCTCTCGGAAGTTCAACGCTGTAGCCTTCTTCCTTTATCTTTTCAGCTACGGTCACACGGACTTTATCCTCTGCGGTATTGGCGTTTGCGGCAATATCGAGGTAGAAAAGGTATGCGCCGGTTTTACCTGATACTGAACCGAGAGCAAATTCTCCGCCGTTTACAGGTATTTCAAAATAATATACTGCATTCATTATCATTACAGAAGGATTAGTCATCCAATCCATATCAAAGACCATATCTCCTCTTGCGGCATCGCTTGAATAATTATTATCACGATACTGATAAATATAATCATTGCTTCCGCTTGCCTTGTAGATCTTGGATATTTCTTTGATATCAGTAATTTCGTTATCTTCATCACGGAATATCCTATGAAGTGAGAAAAATGCATTGTTGGTCGGGAAGTAGCTTCCTGCAAAAACGGTTATAAATCCTCGTCTTTTAACGTTAAAGTCTATGCAGTCACATGGAACTTTATAATCATAGATTGTTTCACCGTTGATATTAGCTTCAGATATAGTAACATAATTATCCTTGTTTATCGACGCATCCATAAAGTGCAGACCATAGATATTTTCTTTACCAAGAAGCATATTTGACAATTCGTCCCTTGCATCTTTATAACGCTTCAATCCAAGGGTATTATAATTTATTTTTCTGTTATTTGCAACTGCATTTGAGATTTTGGTATTAATCACATTGTTATTTTTATTATAATCATCAGAAACTCGATAAAATCCATTATAATTATACGAAGCATTATTTAGCGCCGTAATAACTTCAAGCTGTGCATCCTGCGTTGCGGTATATCGGCTGATAGTATTGCTTGATGTTAAATTGCTAATAGAATTATATATTCCAGTTGCCGAATCATTAGAACTATTGTATGACCCTACCGCATATTTTGAAATACGAATATCACCAGCTCCTTCATATCCATAAGTTGTCTGAGAACCAAGCTGATTACCTGAAACAACATAACCTGTATTAGTATCGGCAGGTTCAAGCAGATTTTTATTTGTATCATTCAACGTTACAGAATTACTGTTGAAAGTCTCATTTCCGGCTGCATTTATTGGGAAGTATGTTGCATTTAAGCCTGACGGGAAGTTTTCAGTAGTTGCATCAGTGTGTGGTGTGATAACATTTTCAGTTGCGACATCATAATTTAAGTATGGCATAGCAGCTTCAATTGTATTATCTATACCTGTGACGTCTGGAATAACTAACTTAGGTATACCATAACTAATTAATATGTCTTGTTCTGTTCTGTTAAATACATTACCTTTATCTTCTGTTGATAAAACAAAACTGCTTCCATTAAGTTTAACATAATAATATGCATTGTTGTAGCTGGTATATATCCTGGTTCCGCCGTAACTATATCGCCAGTTTGTACTTGAAGTTGCTACTCTTAAAGAAGTATAATTTCTATTCAAATAATATTTTGTTCCATTTATGTAGGTATAAATAGTAGTGCTTGTAGTAGCATCTGGAGTTGTTTCTGTATTTGAGAATATCCATATCGTATTTCCATTAGCATCTGTATAATCACTTGCACTTGTGCCAGTTCCAACAGCAGAGGTTGAAGTAGCATTTAAATATTTACCATTATAACTTATAGTATATCCTGTTTCCGTCGGTAACTGTGAAGCTATCCATTTGCCATTGCTGAAATAAATATAATTTGATGAATTATACAAACTATTTCCGTCATTGCTCCATGAAGTAGCCGAACGATTAGAAGTTGTAGTAGTCAATCCACTATTATATCTCAAGTAGTACGAGGTTCCGTTATAAACTGCTGAAATCTTTCCGCTCGGATTATCGCCATTATTTGAAAAAGTCCATTTTGTAGCATTAGCCTGATTAGTATTCGTTAAAGTACCATTATAACTAAGATAATTTCCTTTGCCGTCAGTAATATAATAAGATCTTGTATAATTATAAAGACTCCAAGTATTATTATTATACAAAAGATAATATTGATTATTGCTGATACGAACATTTTCTGTATCTATATCCCAATTAGTTGTTCTTGTATTTGAAACAGTAAGAGTACCAGAGTTATTATAAAGGTAGTAAGTTGCACCGTTAACAACAGTTGAAAGATACCCATACTGATTATATAACCATTGAGTTGCTGTTTCAGCATTATTTCCTGTAGAGATAGTACCATTATTATTAATGTTAAGATAATGACCATCTGAACTTTTTATTCTTATGGAATAAGGCGAAACAGCCCATTCATTACCGTTAAACTGGATACAGTACATATTTTGGTACTGTATATTATCACCTTTCTGCCATTGAGTATTGTTTGGAGTATCAACTCCGACAGTTAAACCACTTTCACTGTCATAATTAAGATAATAATGTGTCTGATATGTGGTTGAATAGTCTCTTACAGTAAAAATAGAGCCATTTTCATCAATTATCCATAGTGTAACTGGAGTATCAGTATTAATTATATATCCGTTTTCATCCAAACTGAGATAGTTGCCATTCTGTGAGATATAAAACGCATTATTTTCAACGTATTCATAAGTTGTAGTATATACTGTTTTATCATAGGCAGTATCACCGTAAACATAATAGAAATTATCTGTTATGCCAGTTGAGTCATATTTTACAAATGAATAGCTTCCTCCGTATCCGGCATCATAAACATTATGATACGGATCAGTAGCACTTCCGGATTTCGTCTCAGATACCAAGTCTCCGTTAATGTCATAAACACGCTCAATATCAGGCGTATATGTTGCCCAGTTTCCGGCATGATAGGTACTGTACATACGGTTATAGAAGTTGAGCATATTAACGCTTCCGCCAAAGCCCGGACCTTCACCCTGAACTGTCTTATATATGATGTTCTGCGTCTCCTCCGGCGCATACAGCGTCACCTTAGACACATTCAGCATGAACTTGTATTCATCTGTGCAGTAGCCTACAAGTGAATAATCAGATATTTTATTAGTATAAGTCAGCGGAGAAGTATCGTCCCCTACGACAAGATTTGTATTCGCCGCAGCCGCATTCTCGACTTTTCCGTTGACATATCCGGCAATAGCTCCGATAAGGGCGTTATCCGTTTCAGTTTTTACAGTTACGCCGTTTATCGTGAAGTCCTTTACCTCGTTTATACTGCTTGAATAGGTATATCCCGAAGTCGCAGAAAATCCGCCGCTCTGATTGACAGCGCCGTTCACTGTTCCGTTAGCGTTCAGAGAACCTACAACGCCGAAAAATCCGATTATCTCGGCATATTCGACATCATCGACCGGCTTTTCAGTAAACTCGCTGTTTGCAGATTCAGTATTCTGCACCGTAAGATTTGATACTGTATGACCATTGCCGTCAAAATTTCCGACAAACGGATACTGAGTAGTTCCGATAGGCGGAAGTATATAGCCTGTCATATCAATATCAGCGGAAAGGTAGAAATATACCTGATCTATGGCAGAAGTGTTTCCTTCCGGCTGATTAAAAAATCCAAGGTATTGCAGCCATGCGAAATAGTAAAGCTGTAACGGAGTTTTTATCTCGTATGCACATCCTTCGTCAGAAGAAAGCTCACTGCCTGCATACTGCTGTGCAGACGTACCGTCGCCGCTTTCAAAATAAGACCTTCGTATATTTCCGGTAACGGCTATAGGGATATTTGCCGTATCGCAAAGCCACGCATGGACGCATGGAGTAGTGTCATTGAACAATATTACAAAAGAAAGCATAAGGCTTACAAACACAGCAGCTATATTTCTCATTTTCACTGATGTATTTTTCATGTCACTCCTCCTTTCTGCGAATTAAATGCCAAAAATATTTTACTGTTCGTGTTTTGATATCACAACAGAACTGATATCATTTGCAACGTCGATACCGTTGCCGAGCGTAAGGATATTCGATAAAGCACTATGGACATATGCCTTGACAAGTTCGTCATCATAATTAAGATAGATGTAAATATACAATTTTTCATCATACCAGTTTGCAGCGGTATAATTCACACTGAATGTCAATGAATCCTGTTTTGAACCATTTGTCACAAATGTCTGAAACTGCTGATTTCCGACAGCTGTATGCACTGTACTAAGAACATCAGCGGCAGTTTCAGGCACCGTCGACAAAGTAACTGCCTTATACTTTGTCACACTTGAAATATAGTTTGAGTTGACAGAAGCAGTATCATTATTCAGAACACGCTCCAGAGTAATATCCAGAGTTCCGCTTGTTTCAAGATTGCTGCCGTAAACTTCAAGCCTGATAACGCCATAAGTATGATCGTTATTATTTGAAAAAACTGTATCGTACTGCAGGAGTTCGAGCGTTTCAGCAGTCTGAGCGGTATTATTTGCCGTATAATTAAATATAGTGCTGTCACAGTATATTTTATTGTCCTTGATCTTTATGTTCATGCCTTTGCCGCCTACTTCCTTATTTGAAGCGAACCACGCAATAGAACCGAAAATAAAAACGCTGATTATGACCAAAAATGTACCCGCTGTTTTGATAAGATTATTTCTGCGTACTATAAGTTCCTGTTTTTTTGATAAGGCAGTTTCATTCCTTTCATGCATCTGTCCACCCCCATTTCGTTACAGAATGGCATATGCCTGCTTTATATCATTATATCATGTTTCATATAAAAGTTCAAGATTCAATAATTAAGATTTTGTAAACTATAGCATTTTTATCTGAATATCAGCATTTTTCATAAAAGAAACGGCAGAAAATGTATTTCCTGAAACGGAAAATACCTTTCCTGCCGATAAAATTATTGCATTACCTCCGGATTGACCTTTGCATTAGTATAAATAATATGGTCAGCAGCAAAAGAATTGTCATCAAACGATGTACTGCCCATATCTTCGTATACTCTCGCTGTAAGTGAAACTTTGTAATTTGAATATGTCTGTCCTTCCGCAATAGCTTTTACCTTAAACTCTACAGACAAAGCGTAGATACCGCTGTCTTCTCCACGGTTTCGCAGCATATCCTTTCTTACACGCAGTTTCAGAACCTTTCCGTCAGATGTGAAAGTTCCGGAAGATACTGTAACTGTCTCTGAGTTCTCTGTTTGTGTTACGCTATTGATATTTTTCTTAGTATCGAACAATACAAGCTGTTCAGACGATGATATATCCTTGCCGCATATCTTGATATCCTCGATATAATCGTTTATATCAAGTGCCGTTCCGCCGTAGGTATCATTGTCCTTATTGGGTTCGATGTAGTCGCCCTTACTTGAAAGACTCAGCCTGAATTCGATATAATCGCCGTTATTCTCGATATCGCTCGTATCATATACAGCTTCGGAGTATATAACAGACGAGTTGCCAATGGTTTCGATGCCGTTTATTCCAAGATAGCTGTAATCTCCGCCGTAAAAGCCGTAAGTATCACCATTTTCCTCAAACAACGCCGGTGATGGCGCAAGTTCAGCATCATACAGAAGTGACGCATTTGAAACGTCCATAGTGTAATAACGAACACTGTCATCTCTCTTGATTGTTGTCGAGCTATACGCTGCATTTTCGCTTGAAGCAGATATATTTGAGTATCCGATGACTTTTGAACCTATATTAGGAGATTCGCTTGGATTTGCCGGAAACTGTTCGGAAAGCTTTGCATACGGACAGGTGAAGTAGTACTCAACGTATACCGTTACAGCGTAATCTCCTTCCGCATTGGATATATCAGAGATAAGATTCTTATTGCTTCTTAGTTCATAATAGCTTCCCGGAACGGTCAGATGTTCTGCACCGCCGTTTGCATTTATCTCTATAGGTGTCGCATTGTTTACAGAAAAATCGTTCAGATGCTTGCCGAGACAATAGTAGAATTTTGGTTCCACGATATAGCCTTCTGCCATTCCGGCAAGACCGACCTCAGAAGTTCCGTTCTCTGTCGTTTTCATGTCGAAATTCATGAGAAAAGTCTGGAATATCGACGAATTAGCCGCATTATTCTTCAGATTCTTCTGTATGCTTACACTATCACTTGTAGCGGCTGCACTCAGAGCTATTTCTGCTGTCATAGCAACACGAAGCAGACTGTTTCCCTTGCTCATGCAGTTGTTTCCTCTTACTTCCGGCTCTACACTGATCTTCATATCGTTTTCGTAGAAATTACCTATAAGAAGATGTATATACTTGTTGCTCGCAAGTTTGTTAGGCTTCCAGTCGGAAGCTGTCAGGGTAACACTTTCGCTTGTATTAACAGCAATGGTCTTGCTTTCCTCAAAGGTACTTACAGAGGATATCTCATAATGGTATACCTTTTCGCACGAATACCTTTGTTTTTCCTCGTCTCCTGTATCGTGTACCGGACGGTAGTATTCATTATTGTAGAACACCTCAGCTCCGGCAGCGACAGCATCAAGTACATTTATTGTATTCAGTTTTACATATTCGCCTGTAGAAGTCTGTATCATCGTATCGGGGATATTAAGAACTGCATACGCTCCTGTCTCACCTTCTCTTGCAGGACGGTAATAATTTCCGCCTGTCTCAACTGTTGCCTCTGACGCATCAGCCGCTGCAACGAAATTTCCGCCGGTGTATGGTATTACATTATACTGCGTATTTTCTGCTTTAGTAAGTATGCTCAGGTAATATCGTTCAGAATCAAAGCTTACTGAATATCTCTGACCTGTATCTGTACTTTTAACAGGACGATAGTATTTTCCGTTGTGGTATATCGTTGCACCAGCCGCAATTGCAGCCGCATCTCTTGCAGCTTCGCCAAGAGTTTCATTCACCGTTACCTCAACACAGTCGCTGGCACTCGGATTTGCATTGCCTGCTTTCATGTTGACGCTTTTCGGTACTGCAAGCACTTTGTAATGCTGTAATGCTGTATCATCAGCAGTTGCAGGGCGATAATATGTATCGCCTATCACTAACGTTGCACCTGTTTCACCGGCAACAAGAGTTCCGTCCATACATTCAACAGCCTTGAAATTCATTGAAGCACATAACGGCGCAGGTATATAATCTGCTCCGGATTCGTCCTTGAACAAGCCGAAATACAGATACTTTTTATTTCCTTCTGTTATTACCTTATCAGAGCTGAGATAATACGCCCTGTCGCCGTTTGCGGTATCAACAAGCACGAACTTCGTATCTGAAGGCCAGTCATTTCCTCCGCCGGTATCGTGTACCTTGATGTCAAGAGCCTTGTAATATCTCGTCATAACGCTTTCACCGTTATTTACAGCATCTGCCCACTCAGACGGTGTACGCTGATAGCTATATTCTATCATCATGGTCACAGGGTTGCCGAGATTCTCAAACAGCGTAGCGCTTCCCTTTGAAGCATATGCTCCCGTATAATAATTAGTGCCTGAATCCAGATATGCCTTGAAATCATATCTCAGCATCTTCTTTATAAACACTGGTATGTACAGATGATATGCTATACTGCCTGATGCTGACGGATCTTTATACTGTACATCCAGCAGAGTGAACTGCGGTTTTTCAGCATTTGAGTCTACATTTGAAGCATTGAAGTAAAAACGCTCCTTACCTGATTCAGTATCGATCAGAAGATTGGCTGCTTCATTATTGACAATGCTCCATTTACCGTTGTTGTACTGACACTTGTTCAGCACGACCGTATAACAGCTATCAGTTGCTGCATAATTGTAATTTGTATTGGCAAGAACATTGATATAATCATTAATAAGCGCAGAAGCATTCTTTCGGCTTGAATCATCAACCACCAAAAGCGGTATATTCTTCATATCCGATACAACTGAGCTTGGATATAATGCGCTGTATTCAGTATATGAACTTGAATAGTGCGAGATCATATTCGCTGTATCCTCTGCTGTAAGGATGTCAGTCGTTATTCCGTCGTCAAAGCGCTTATAGTATGTGTATTTTTTATTTGTGCTGTCTTCAAGTATAGTTCTGATAATAGAATTGTTATAGCTTGGAGAAACTCCGCTGTCAATAACGCCTGCTCCGTCACCGGTAAGAAACGTAGTACCGTCTATATCGAACTTCGGAGATGAAGTTACAAAAGGACTGGCTGGTAATACATTTGATGTACTGTTCCATGCAGAGAATACATTATTCGGAGAACTGCTGGCTGTATCCCTGAAATCTGCAAATACTACATAACCATTGTTTCCGTAGCCGCCAGAACCTACAAGCGGTGCTATCATTTCGTAATCATCGCCTGTTCTGTCATCCTGACGGGAGAAACCGGCGAGTTTGATCGCAGGTTTTGCGCCTGTTCTGGTATTAGTTATTTCATTAGCCTTACCAGTTAGTCTGTAAGTAATATTTGAACTGTTAGAAGTAACATATCCGCAGATATATCCCGAATGCTGTATAGTACCGTTTTCAGTATACGGAGCTATAGTGATATTCTTTGCCAAAGCGTTGTATCCGGCTACCGGAGATATCATTTCACCTATAAGTCCTCCGGCTGAACCGTCACTTTTTACCGTACAGTTAATTACACTGGTATTATTCAGATACAGATAAACGTCATCACTCCATGAACCTCTGAAACCGATTACTCCGCCAGCGCCTTTTTTGCCTGAGATAGTACAGCCTTCAACAGAACAATTCTCAAATGTGAACTCACGGCTTCCGTCACCAATGCTTGGTCGTGGATCTGAACTGCCTATAAGACCGCCTGCATAGTCTGTTGAACTTATTATCTCCGAGTGAAGCGGACTGTATAAATGGGTATTTGTAACTTTCGCAGGTGTAGCTGTTGTCGGGAAAGCGACCAGTCCGGCAGCTCCGAACTTAGCCTTCACTGACAAGTTATAGAATGTGCAGTTGTCTATCGTGATACCATTAGCCTTGTTCATGATGCCAACAACTCCTGCTGTGAATATGTCAGCCTTCTCACATATGACTGTCTGCTCCTTTTCAGCAGTTCCGATAACGATATTTTTAAAAGAATTTTTTGTCAGGTCTTCGTTATTATCACCCTTTCTTATCATACCAATAAATCCGCCGACACCATAATCCCAGTAATTTCCGCCTCTATCTTTGCATTCACATACAACTTCTGAAAGATTGAACGTATGTCCGTTCATATCAGTTTTAACAAAACCAGGATTCAGCTTTCCTATCAGTCCTCCCGTACTTGATCTGCCATGAACTTTAATAAGATCAGAATTATATGCATCGCTATTTACTGTAGATTCTATTTCATAATTAACTGTTTTATTGTTCTGCTGAAAGCCGATCATTCCGCCTGTATTTCGTATTCCGAAAACGTTTATATTTTTTAGTGCTACATTTTTTATTGTAGGCGTTTCGTTGGATGTTCCTATCAGCATACCAGCACAAAGATAATAATTCTGCTCGCAGTCAATTGCTTTCTTGCTTGTAATAAAACTGCCGTCAGTACCGACAAGGTCGCATTTAACACTTCCGGTAAGGTAGAAATTCTCATATGTTCCGGAAACATTCATATAATTATTGAGTCCGAATCCGCTGGGATTGTTTCTGTTCGGCAAATAGCCTGTCAAATCATAGTAGTCGTTTCCAGAATCATAGTAATAATACGAACTGTTCTGAGAAATAGTCGCTCCGTTACCTATAAGCGTACTTATCTTCATTCGGTAGTAATCGCTGTTCTGGAAGATATTTCCGATTCCCTTATAGCCGTCAGGAAGATAGTAATAGCCGTTTGTCGCAGTAAGTTCCAGAGTTTTGCTGTATGCTCCGCTGATATCGGTATTATTTATTGTGTAATTCCATATATAGCCACGGCTTGCAGATGAACCATATTTATCATTCTTAGCGTACAAATTATAATCTGATACAGAATTTGCCGCTGCTGTCAGGTTAGTTACAACGCCGCTGTACTGTGCGCTGCGTGATACCTGATAAGCGTTGTTATATCCCAGCGCTTTCTTTGACATACCGCTGTTGACTACAAGCGACATGATGAAAAATGCCTGACCATTAGGTATCTCAACATAATCACTTGTGCCCTTTGTATCGAGCTTACCCTCACTCAGACTTATATCTGCAATAGAGTAATGCTTGCATCCGTTCTGCATAGTTACAGGAAGGAGAGTATAGTCCGCAGTATTATAATCAGATGAGCTTACCTTGCTGACGGTATTATCTGAATTTTTCTTTGCCCAGTACTCAACAGTACTGTCGCCGTAGGTACGTGTGCCGTCTTCAAACGGGCGGTATGCGCTCGCCTCAGTAACCGCAAAACCGTTTATAACTCTGCCGACGATAGGGTTGACATAGAGCCATTTCATATTATCAACGTAAGTTGTACCTCCGTTGTTATCTGGTTCCGGCTTTTTTATGAGGTACTTGTCAACAGTACTGTTGCTTCCGCTTTTCTTTACTACCTGACCGTTATACGGCAGACCTGAGATACCGCTCTGACCTTCCATTCCACGGAATATAACTCCGCCCTTTTCAATAACGCCTACATATCCGCCTACCGGTATAAGCTGAGCCTTATTGCCCGAAAGCAGTATACTTGTGTCAGTCAGGAAAGATACCTTAACGTTGTCGATGATATTGTCTCCGCCGAGTACAGTACCCATAACAGCTCCGTAAGAATTTGCAACTTCCGGAGTTGAATCCGCAAAGCTTTTAGCATCAGCCTGCTTTATTGTTCTTGTGCTGTTAACATCTATTTTTATGCCCTTAACAACGCTTCCGTTGCTTACAGCTATCAAAGGATAACCTGTCTTGTTCTCTATGGTCTCGTTTCCTGTTCCGACTATAACTCCACGGAATCGTGCGAAATTATCAGCCGTTGAGCCAAATCCCTTGAAGTCAGCAGATTCAAGGGTTATTGTATTGTTCTCAGCCGGATCAACAAGGAAATATGCTCCTGCAACGTAGGTACGCACTTCATTTTGCGTTATCGTTACACTCGGATTGTCTTCAAGGTAGAAATCGCTGTTATTGGTATCACATTTGAAAAGCTTATGTCCTGCCGTACCATGCCATGTAAGACCTGTATCTGCTGTTGATGTACCGGACATAGGAAGATTTATCTTTGCTCCGGCGCAGTTTCCGGCAAGTATCTTGCTGATAGTCGCAAAATCATCGCCAGTTGTAAGAGTATACGGATCGTTGTAAGTACCGCAGCCGTCAAATTCTGAGGATTTGCGGTTTACTTCAAGCTCGTAGCAGTATGGAGTTGTTGTATTCTGATACGGTACAGCAACATACGGCAGATAAGAACTTACAAATGTTGAAAGATACGTACCTGTTGTATCATTTCCGTTTGTAGGATTCACATATATATTAGAGTTGAGGTATTTGTTTTCCTCTCCCGGATACTGTGATGAATAGCCCGATATATAGCCGACTTCCTTGCCGTAGGTAACATTTGCCGGTGTGTGCGAATAGCTGTAAGTCTCCGGAGTTACGCCTTCGGCTGAGGTCAGTGTACTGGTCCAGTCGAGTTCATAGGTGTAGTTATAAGTACCCGAACCGCTGCTGAAAGAAAGTCTGTTCAGCAGAGTTGCCTTGGTAAATATAGATGCATCTGTATGATATATGCTGTCAAGGGCAGTAAGACCAAGATTTTCATTTCTGCCGTCAAGCTGAATATTCGAGAAGCTTACGTTTACGTTCTGTGATGTTTCATCTTTTCCGGCATTTCCAATAAGGCTTGTTGCAGCCTTTGGTATATTGTTTATTATTGTAACGGCAGAATTGTTCTTGTATGAATCCTCGTTCTTTACCCTGACTCCGCCAATGGTCAGAGTTGAATACTGACCGCTCCTGTTTATCAGCAGCGGAGCATAGTCCTCAGAAGCAAGATTATGGATGTAAGCTCCGTCAAGTATGACATTTTCCGTAGTTATCTTTGCTGTTTTTTCATCTACAGAGTCAGAGCCGATAACATCGCCCATGACAAGAAATCCGCAGTATTTGCTGTTTCCGGTATCAATAAGAGGTATACTTCCCTGCAATGTCACAGTACCGGCGCTGAGTTTGCCGCCGACATTGTTGAAAAGTGCGCTCTGCATGAGATAATGCTGTGTCGTACCGTTATTATAAAGCGAAGTACGCTTGACATGATTGCCTGTTGTATAGTCGTCGCTGTCCTCAAATTCCTTGTTGTAGAGCTTGAAAGTACCGTTGATAGTTACTGATGCATTGTCGATATTAAGCGGATACCAGCTGTAGCCCTGCATATCATAGTCAGGCTCAGTCTGTCCTGATTTAGGCTGTGTAGGTGCTGGTATGGTGCTGCCCCAGCTGTTTGACGATACACTGCTCTTGATAGTCTCGTGTGCGTACCATTTAGCCCCCCACGACATAAGCTTATCTTCATCCGATGTACCGATCTTTATTGTATAAAGATTGTAATAATACCTCGAATGAGGGTTCATCTGCTTTCCAAGTTCAGTTGTCGGAGTGTAAGTACCGCTTGCCGAACTGCCGTCCATAATAAGACCGCCGCCTGTATTCGCAGTCTGTATGGAAACGATGCCCTGACCGTTTTTCAGTATATAGAGGTCGTCTGTATTCGTGCCGGAATAGAATTTCTTGCTTGAACCGCTGCCCTCATAGTAAGCAGTATAAGCCACAAGTTCATCAAAATCCGTCACCGATGCAGGATATGTTGTACTGCCTGAAAGCGAATATGCTCCGACTGTCTGCAATTCAAGGTACAATGCCGAACTTTCGCTCCAGCCCTTATTTACTATCATTCCGCATGACTGTGCAGAATTTGAGCTTAAAGCGAATGCGTCTATCTTTATATCATTTGCGTTCTGCACCTTCCAGTATCCTGTGCCGTTATACACAAGACCTGCAAAGTCCACTCCGGTTGCAGAAGCATTGGTTTGTTCAACAGTAGGTACTGCGACCGTCGTTTCAGTAGATGACACGACGGTTTCTGCATTGCTTGAAGTTACTACAGATGAAAGCACAGTCGTTACGACCTGAACTTCATCAAAGTCAACATTCACATTAAGCCATGAATATCCCAGCATTCCGCCGACAGAACCGTTACTTTTGGCATTTACAAGTATTTTCAGACCTTTTATGTCTACTTTGGAAAGGTTCAGTGATGCCTTGCTGTTGCCTGACATATCCGCAACAAGACCTCCGACACAGTTATCGGCGATAGATGCGCTGCTTTCTATTCTGCCAGTAACGTCTGTGCTGCTTATCGTCCATGTACGTGCCGCACTTCCGGAATAGGCTATTTTACCTATGATACCGCCGAGGCAGGGATCAGAAGCATTACCGCTCATATCAGCTTTTACTGTGCAGCCTGATATTGTTATATTTCCGATATCAGACACAGCTTCGCCGAGTATACCGCCCATGTACAGGGATTTGCCGCCTGCATGAGTCATAGCTGTATTCACTGTAACATTTGAAACTGAAAAGAGATTTTTTGCACAGGCTGCAACTGCTCCTGCGTACATATCAACACAGGCATTTACATCTATGCTTCCGCCGAGTATAAGGTCACTTACGACATTTCCCGATGTTCTTTCAGTCCTGCCAAACAGACCATTATACTTATGACGATAGACTGTACCTATACTAAGGTCAAGCTCATGTACATCAGAACCGGTCTTGCCGGTGAATGTACCTGAAAATGATATATTCTTAGTGCCGTTGTCTCTTGTAAGACCGCCGAAACCTGTGCCGCTAAGTTTTTCACCCTTTGCTGTACCGTTTATGCTGTCCGCAAGAACAATACTTGCAGATGCTATACCTGTTGAATCAAGAGAAGTATTCGCAAAGGATATAAACGGATTTTCGCCGTCATCAAGCTGAAAACGCAGAGCCGTTACTGCATAGTCCTCCGCACTTGCAATAGATGTGAAAGCATAACTGCTCGTACCTACAGTCACAGCAGTACCGCTGACGCTCAGGACATTTGCAGGAGAAGCAAAGCCGTTAAGGTCGATAACGTCTCCCCATGCGCCTATATTGTCAACAGCAGCAGTACTTCCGGTATAACTTGCTCCCACGGCAAGGAATACCAGTCCGTTGTCACGGTATCCGACAATTTTTCCGACTTTTGTCACCTCTGCATCTGCCGGAGTTGCCGGAACAGCTCCGCTAAGTACATTACCTGTACCGTTTATTCTGAGCACGCCGTTTTCAAGGCTTCCGACAAGTCCGCCGCCCTTGAAGCCGTTTGCGTTTATTGTTACTGCGATTGCATCAACAAAAGCTTTGTCAGCCGAAGCCGCAAGACCTCCGTATGTAAGAGCACCTACATTCTCAGAACTTACTGTAACTCCCGAAAAATTGGCATATGCGCCGTCATATTCAATTTTTCCTACGCCGCCGCCATAATATGACGCAGCACCGGCTTTTGACGTACTTATGCTGATATTGCTCAAAGTAAGGGACGGAACTGACGAACTGCCTATGATTCCGCCGTAAGAGTCTGCACTTCCTGCCGCATGGCTGGAAGTAACTGTAGTTCCGCTGCTGCCGTCTACAGTAACGCTGTTTGTGCCGGAAAGTTTTCCGATAATACCTCCGGTATTGCCTGTGCCGTTTACCTGACAGTTCACTGTATACTTATCAGTTGTTATAGTTATATCAGTTTTCGGCTCATAATAGCCATAAACTCCGCCTGCTCCGGAAGTGCCTGTTATTGTCTGTGATATCGGATAAGGCGATGCGGCAAATGTAACTGTACCGCCTGTATTTTTACCAACAATACCTCCGGCATAGCCTGAAGCAGTAGTTATCTCAGCCTGAGTATTCACGCCGGTATACGTCAGCTGTGCTCCTTCGAGCATTTCGCCTGCAAGACCGCCGGCATTGTCGCTTGTTGTAGATATCAGGCTTATATCTCTGTCGCTGTTTCCGTCACGGATGAGGGTAAAGGATATAGAAGTATTCTTTCCCATTTTTCCGCAGACAAGACCTATATTGCCTGTTCCGTTCATCTCAAGGTCAGCCGTATCGCCGTCACCGGTCTTGAATGCAGCCTCAATACTAAGACTTGCACCGTTTCCTGCTGTGTCAGAGCCTTCCATTTCGCCTATAAGACCGGCAAACTTTCCAAGCTTATATACCTTTTCCTGATCGGCATCGTCAGAAGGCTTGCAGATCGTTATGTTCCAGTTTGCATTTCCATTACCATGGTGTACTACGTGATTTGCAAGCAAAGGCGTAGTTTTACGGATATCCGTTCTGTCCGAGTACTCTCTTGATATCATAAGGGCAGCACCGTTATTCTCATTGTTAAACTCAGTATCATCGTATACCCAGTCAAAAAGAGGTGCGTCAATATTTATAACTATACCTGTATTTCCCTCGATGCTTACCGAGCCGCCGAAAGGATTCTGCTCATCTCCGAGACTTTCAAAACCGGAAGTGAAAAATGCTGTGTCTGTACCCTCTGTACTGCCGATTATAACAAGATTATCAAACTGATGATATGCTCTGAAATTCTGACAGTCCAGAGAATAATCTACAAGCTGTTCAGGCGTTATCTCAACTCTTCTTGTAGTTTCGCTGTCGTACTCGAATTGTATATCAGAGCTGCCCTCAGAAAAAGCTGTCAGAGAACTTTTCAGCCAGCCTGTATCAATTTTTCCCTTTAGCTCATTAAAAGGTGCTATCTCAAAAAGCATGACAGCCGCTGTAAAGCCGCTTATCACACGTTTTACAGCTTTTCCCTTCAATATATTTCCAACACATTTTTTCATATTTATCATTCTCCCCCAAGAATGTGATGCTGTGTATTTTACTGATATCCTATAGTTATTGTAAGCTGGTCATCTGTCGATACTGCATTGAAGAAATCCCAGTTTGCGAGCGGAGCTTTTTTGTATACCTGTATATTATACCTGTTCCTGTAAGCTGTAGCATCAGCGCTTATGGTGATGCTTTTCCATGTATCGCCGGAAACACCGCTTATTTCCGGATATTTATATATGCCGTCTGCGGTATAGAAATTCGGATTTATCTCAAAACATGAAGAATCCCATTGAATAGTCACTGTAGATGTACCTGAACCTCTTATAACAAGGTTGTATCCGTCATAATCCTCCGGACTATCCAAAGCTGTTTCATCCTGATGCTCACTGAGATACGCCTGCCAGCCGCCTGAGCCGGTACTTACCGTATTTTTCAGTCCGATAAAGGCTTCAAGCGGTTTCAGATCATCATATCCGTTAGCAGGAACAGCCGTCATCTTCACACATATATCTTCATCTGCTGTAAGATTCCAGTTGCCGTCATATTCAAGTATGAAACCGTCGCTGTCAGTTTCTGAAAAATCATATACAAGCTGCTGACTGCATATCGCATCCGGCGGATCATCAGTCGGTTTGCTTGAAAGTTTTGACGCATTAAGAGTTATACTGTTGCCGTTTTCGTCATATATGGTCACGCTCCTTGCGCCAACCTGAGCGGCAGTTTTAGGAGTACCCCGTCTGTCTGTAAGTTCAAAGCTGACTTTATAGTTTATATCCCTCTGATAAGGTGAAATTCCGCCGCTTATGCTGTAGTTGTACGTATAAACGTTTACGATATATGGTTCAGCTTTTTCTTCATCAGTAATTTTCTGATCCTTATATCTCGGTACATAGACTCCGCCTCCGCTTACAAGGATGTTTGACGAGAATTTTGCTTCCTGCTCCGAAGTTGAAGCAACTACTCTTTTCATAGAAGAAAGAGCCGAAGGATAATCCGCATACGTAACTATCGGCATAAGGAAAACGATTATTGTCAATGCCCATAAAGTGAACCACTTCTGCATTATTGATCTTAATATATCTTTCATGAAAAGCAGCCCCCTTTCTGAGTTTCTTAATTTGTTCTGCTTACCGATAAATAGACCATATCTGTTTCTTTTTCTTCAACGCTCGACCTGTCACCATTCCATGTTACTTCAAGTATATAGTAATGACAGAAAAGTTTGCTTTCATCCGTTTCAAAATCCCGTATTTCTTTTTGAAGATATGTCGGTATTGCGTGAGCTTCGACATTTGCACTGCTGCCGTAAGTTTCATTGAAGTAAATATCTGAATCTTTCGCAAGATGGACATCTTCATTTGCATCAGTGCTCCTGTTTTTATCCGTAGCAGGATCTTTGTCCTGCATTACCATGCTGCCTTTCGTGTAATACTTTACAGCTGTAGTTGTCACCGCAGGCGAAGTTGTCTGACCGGCTGACGTTGTTACGGCAGCAGCCGCAGTTGTTCCGGCAACATCAGTGCCTATGACTGCGAAAGGATTTTCCTTGTGAGCGCCTGGATCGATCTGATATTTTATATATTCAACATTTCCGGAAGGAGGCGATGACGTCTGTTCAGCTTCATATACCGCATAATCAAACAGATTATTGTTTGTATGTGCAAGCTGTAGTATATATCTTTTCGTATTTGAACCCGAAACTGAAAATACATACTGCTTTTTTGTTATAGCTGCTGCAAGTTCAGCAGATGTAACACGCTCATTGTTTTCGTTGAGGTAATAGCCTTCTTCGTCACGGCGAAGCTCTCCGATATTTATTCCGGCAAGCCTGAAATTCACCTGATCTTCTCTGTTTGCAGCATTTATGTAAAGTGAGTTCGGATACTCTACCTTGTACATCTCCGCAGCCTTGCGCTGATAGCAGAACCATGAATATACCGGCAGAGCCGCCGCCAGACAGGCTGTTATAACAAATATTATGATAAATCTTATTTTTGTCTCTTTGGGCAGTCTTTTTATTCTTGCAAGGATTCTGTCCATGACGCTGCTCCTCCTTTCATAGTATATTATGTGCTTTCAACGGTTACTTCGATAAGAAAATATCTGACCTTCGAGCCGATAGAGAAATCGGCGTTGTTGTAGCCGTCACTGAGAGTTTTGAATATTCCTGCATCAAATGATTCAGGATCAGCTATTTCATTTATGTAACTGTCAGAAATAACGTTTGAGTTTGCGAATACCCTTGCCTTTTCACTGATAAGATACTGCTTCACGGCTGCTTTTCCGGTCGTATCTGTATCTGAAAGTATCGGTAAGCCGTTTCGTTTGTTGGATGAATTGTCCGGCAGAAGGATCTGTCCGAGGGTATCCGTCCACATCCAGTATACCGGTATCTGTATTGCTTCATCTTTATTTCCGGCGGCTATCGTCTTAGTGATAGTGCGCTGAGTATACGGCTTTTTGTAGTAATAGCGCAGGTCTTTATTCTGATTTGATGTATCTCCGTTCTCACCGAAAAACAGGATATGTCCTCTCAGATAGTCAGCCGCTTTGATATATTCTGCCGCCTCACTGACGGCATCGGCATTATGCAAAGCTCCGGCACTTGCGGCAAAATCGCTGTTTATTTCGACAAGCTGAGTTTCCTGTATCTTATCGCCAAAGGCATCAAGGATAAACTCATCATTTTCGTCTTTCTGATAAATCGGCTGGTTATCTGCATCAAATTTCTCAATTTCCGCATAAGCCGTTATGCCGAGAGTTACTGTAATATCAAGTGCGCCGTCTATACGTGGGATAACATAGAGCTGCAGCTGTCCGCTGTCGCCAGGGCCTATCTCGCCATCGCCGGAATCATAGCGCAGTCGGAGTTTATCTCCGGTATGGTAAGTTTCTTCGTCTATGGCGGTAGTTGAGCCGGTCTGATAATCTATGCCAAGCTCTTCTCCCCATTCATCAAGCACATCGTAGTATCTGACCTTACTGCCCTTTGTTGCGATATCAAAAGGGAAGCCTGCAACGCTGACCGTTCCTGTATTTGCGGTTACTCCATTGTTTGAAGCAAACCATGCAATAGTCGCAAAGATGAACACTGCAAAAGCTATCGAAAAAACTCCGAAAAGCTTCATAAAAGCGGATCTTCTCTTTTTTCTGCGGTCTTTTCCGGAACGGGCAGTATACTTATTAAGTTTTGACATTTGCCCACCTCCGCTCTACATAAAGTATATTTTTATTAAAATTTACATAAAGGCATCCATATAATAAACTTATACCTATCCAACATATATTATATCACAGAAAACACTTTTTTACAAGTATTTCGCTCTAATTTTCACATTTTGCACACTACAAAACCTATATCTGAATACTATGCAGAATGTATAAAAATTTTTACAGCATAAAAAATGCCGGCTCATTCCGGCAATATTATATTACATTGTATCTGTAGGGAACGCCGCCCACGGCGTTCCGAACCGGCAAGCCCGAAAAATGATTATAATTATGGCTGACCGTAATATTACAATAAGCCCATGATTATTTTTATATTGTTAATTAACGTGGCGGAACGCCGAGGGCGGCGTTCCCTACAAGATAAAAAACCGCCTCCCCGTTTCCGGAGAGGCTTTGGATTTATTATTTAATTTTCATTTAGCAAGTTCCTCATACGCTTCACGGTTTTGTTCAATAAGCATATCCGAAAGCTGGTCTAACTCGCTGTTGCCGGCAATTTCGGGTTTATTCTGAGATTCGAGAAACTTAGCAAAATTAACAAGCATAGTTATTTGTTCTTCTTTAAGGTTTTTCGCAGCTTCAATAAGGTTATCAATAGCCATACCTATTCCCCTTTCTCATTTATTGCATATATTATACCACACTTTCCACTAAAATTCAAGCAATTCCATAAAAAACCGCCTCCCCGTTTCCGGAGAGGCTTTGGCTTTATATTGAGAGATGTTTGTGTTACGGGAATAATATTGTTTGGAGGTGATTTAGCGGTTTAAATATTTTTAAGTAATATTAGTAGTACCGAAAGTAACTGTAACATTTAGAGAATCCAAAGTTATGCCAGAAATATTAGTAGACTTACATTCCTTATCTTCACCTTCAAAGTAACAATAAATTTTTACGTTTGTAGGAGTAGTATTTGAAATTGAAGTAACCGATGTTGCCAAATTTTTTCCAGCACCGTATGCTCCGTCTCCTGTACCACCACCACTAGTTGCATCTGGTTTATAACAAACCGTACTTTCGCCACTACCTGCTACACTATATGTGTAAGTTGGTGTTATTGTACCATTAGGCGTAATTGTTGAATCGGTGCCTGTTACAGGTGCGTAAATATAAACAGTAGAGCCAACAACAACAGCTACACGAAGTGAAGCATCTATCATTCGTAAACTTCCATCTGATGTTACAGAGACATTATTAATTTTTAATGTTTCAGCAAGAGTTTCACCAGATGATTTAATATAAAACTGATTCATTAAATAATAAGCTGCATCAGTTGAATTTGCTTGATATCCTTCCGTGCCGTTGTTATTAATGTAACCGATTCCCTCAGTAGTATTACTTAAAAGAATTCCAGTTAATGTCTCATATGTTTTAGATGTAGCTTTCGCATAATTATCAGCATTATCACTTGAAGTATGATACCAAGGTGAATCACTTGCACTTGTACGACTTGTTGGATATAGTTCAGCACTTGTAATCTGTGCAGTTGCACTTGATGCCCATGTTGATTGCTGTGAATTGGAGATAACAATACCACCTTCAGCCTTAGCCTTAACCTTCATACCAGTAGCTGTAACATTGGTGTTCATGGAGAACCATGCATAGGTGGAAGTCGCCAGCATAGAAGCTGAAACAGCGAGCATAGCGGCTGCCGAGAATATTTTTTTAGTTGGCGAGAAGCCTATTTTTTTCTTATCGTTTTTCATAATCATTATCCTTTCTATAGTGGATTTCGGCACTTAGCAGCCGAGCCGCTTTAAGTAAGCAATAATTGTTTTGTTGTATTTATTATACCTGTTTTTGGTAACAATGTCAAGTGATTTTGTGTGTATTGCGCTAAAATCGTCATTCATCACTAATACGGCATATAATTTTTATAGCTTTTACCATAAGTACAACAAAGTGTCAAATACAAAAGGTCATTTTAGCGTTTTTTATACCTTTGGTAAATCAATTATTATTTTATCATATACAGTTCTTTCGTAAAACTACACATCTTCGTTGTTTTCAGTGCCGGATTTTTCGGACAGTATATGTATTTTTATATACCTGCTCAGATAGGTGAATTATCAATAATTATGCAATTATAGCTGTATATCGCCGCATATTTTTGAAATTTATGCAATATTTATTGTAATATTTTTGAATTTATTGTACTTGAATGAAAACAAATTAAAATCTCCGTAAAAAACAAAAATCGGACGACTATTCAGGGACGTCGAGGATGCCGTCCCCTACAAAAATGCTTGCGTAGAATAGCAAAATGTAGGGGCTGGCGCAGCTAACAGCTGCCCGTACCCTCTGTCACTTCGTGACATCTCCCTGTACTACAGGGAGTCACCCGACAGCCCATTGTTAGGCAATGGAATTTGACTTTTTCGACAAACTGGAAGCGGCGAAACGCTTCCTATAATTCACTCCGGAAATCCATTCAGACAAATATAGCCTATAAACGTTAAAATATCGAGCAGAACGACCGCTCCAAGTATTATTCCGGCTATTTTCAGTCCCTTTTTAGCTCTTTTCTTGTTGTCTTCCGTCAGAACTTTCTCTTTGATATCCGTTTTGACCTCGCTGTATACGCTCGGCTTCGGCGGCTGTGCGACCGGTGCAGGCTCAGGAGTTTTGTCCAGCACCAGTTCGTCAAGAGATATCCCGAAAAGGTCGCTCATAGCAATAAGCTTTTCCATATCCGGCGTAGAATCGCCGACTTCCCACTTTGAAACTGTCTGCCTTGAAACGTTCAGACGGTTAGCAAGCTCCTCCTGCGAGAACCCTTTCTTCTTACGAAGATCATATAATTTATTGTTGAACTCCATTTCAAGCCTCCCTGCCTTCCTTTTTTATTGTATATAATATAATTCCCGACACAGCAGTGACAATAATAAGAGTGACAGCACTCGCCTCAATGCCGTATTTTCCGCCGTTGAGAAGGTTTTCTCCAACAGAATGCATATTGATGACGGACGTTGATGCGCCTTCGCTGCCGCTGACAGTCAGTCCGCAGACACATTCAAGAGCAAAATTCCACAGCGAATGAAGTCCGCAGGCTGCCCATATGCTTTTGGTGCGGAGCGTAATAAACGAAAACAAACACGAAACAGCAACAAGATTCAGCACTCCCAAGATAACGAACATTGGCTCTGCGTCCGCAAGTGTAGCCATATGCGGAAGCACGAACACAAGTGCGCCTGCTCCTACAGCTACAGGCACAGGTACTTTGTCTTTGAGTGCGCCGAATACCAATCCCCTGCAAAGGAACTCCTCGGCAGCTCCCTGTATGACATATCCGCCAAACATTAACAGGAACATTTTTATGTTGATATCCGCTGAAAATCCGTCAAATCTTATTGCACCTGTTACCATTATAGCAGAAACTATCACGATAATCAACAGCACTCCTACGCCTGCTCCGATAAACCAGCCTGAAATACTCTTAGTCACGCCCATTTCCGAGAGCTTTCTTTTTTCTATAAGCTTCCAGTAAAGGACACTTACAGCTAAAAGCACTATCACACCAACGAGAGCGATCCACGACATCACCTCGTCGCTGAACATCTCACCCTGTAAAAAATTTTTACCGCAGGCGAATAATATTCCTATGATAAGTCCCTCAGCAAGAAATATGCCTAAGCAATAGCAAAGAGCAAATGCGAGCAGTTTTTTAATCACAAGCAGAACCGCCGGCATATCAGTCTTATTGTTAAAAGGACTGATATTTTTCAGAAATGTTTTAACGATACCAGTGCTTTTCTGACTCGCTTCTTTTTGGTTTAATGTGATACTTTTATTCATAATGATTCCTCCTTCTATCGTAAGACGATAGTTTTTCTGATGAATCCATAGTATCATTTTTGTCAGAAAAGGTCTACCAACTGCATTTACCAATCCGTCAACGCCGCTTAACAGTTGTGTTAAGCATCGTTGCATTGGCTATTTACAGGGAATTTCATCACCGAGCCACACGCACATCTGACATAAGCAAAAGTCCCTGCAATTGCAGGGACTTATTAATGTATGCTTGCAGATTTTTCCCGACAACAGAAAGCTCTGCTATGTTCTTTTTTCGTTATGTGAAATACAGCTCAGTTATGTAATCTGAAAGCTTTTGCGTAGGAAAAATGTAGGGAAACAACGAAAAAAGCACTTCCGATTTCTCGAAAGTGCCTGTTTTTATGGGGTGGGAGATGGGATTCGAACCCACGGTCTTCGGGACCACAANNCCGAATCCGTCAAGATTTCGGTGTATCCGAGCTGTTCTGATAAGTTTCACAATTGGCTTAAATTAGCCTCGTAGTCACACTTTCCTCTAATCATCGAAAGAGAAATGAAGTTGATTGTATTAGGAAAATATTAGGAAAAATATTAGGAATTTCTCCTTGCGAGAATAGTGGTTGAATACACATCTTTCGGCATTTGTTTCGCTGTTTGATATTGAATATATTATAGCACATCACTGAGAGCAAGTCAATAACGTATGTCAATCATAATATTGAGGAAATTTATGTTGTTTGGGTGCCGCTTGACTTATATCCTTAGCCATGATATAATCTAAAGGAAGACATATCGGCTGATAACGCCTTTCATCAATACAGAAAGGAGATATGAGCAATGCAGAATGAGAAACGACTGCTCCCTATCAGCGTACAGAGCTTTGAAAAGCTGAGAGAATCAAAGTGCATCTATGTTGACAAAACAGCTTACGTTTACCGTTTAGTACATGATGTGGCACAGTTCTTCCTTAGCCGTCCTCGTCGTTTCGGAAAGAGTCTGCTGCTTTCAACATTGAAAGCATACTGGGAAGGAAAGAAAGAGCTGTTCTCAGGACTTGAAATAGAGAAGCTTGAGGCTGATAATACCGACACATGGGAACCGTATCCTGTATTCTACTTTGACTTTAATGGAGTTAATTATAACAACGATAACGCTTTAGAAAATGTCCTTTCCTCCCTGCTCACAAGATGGGAAGAAGCATACGGGATTGGCAGCAATAACGAAAGACTGGAAGAACGCTTTCAGAATCTTCTTATAAAAGTCAGCCAAAAGACAGGAAAACGCTGCGTTGTACTTGTAGATGAATATGACAAGCCTCTGCTTGACCTTATTGGCAATCCCGAATTACAGGAACATAACAAGTCTGTATTCAAAGGCTTTTTTGGCAACCTTAAAAGCTGTGATAATTATATACGCTTCGTCTTTATAACAGGTGTAACGAAGTTCCATAAGTTCAGCATCTTCAGTGACCTGAACCAGTTGAAAGATATATCGCTGAATGAAGAGTTCTCTGCTATCTGTGGCATTACAGATACGGAACTCAGAGCCAACTTTGCTCCTGAGATAACAGCTATGGCTCAGGAAATGCAAATAAGCGAGGAAGAATGCTTAACAAAGCTGAAACAACAATATGATGGCTATCGCTATCATCATAAAGGCATAGGCGTATACAATCCGTTCAGCCTTATAAATGCCTTTGGTGACAAGGAATTCGGTGCATACTGTTTTGAATCCGGAACGCCTTCATTCCTGATAAAGCAGATTCGTGATAACCACTTTGATGTGCGAAAGTTCACTGACAAGACCATATACGCCAATGAGCGTACTTTGAAGGACTACACAGGTGATTCGCTCGACTTGATACCGCTCCTTTACCAGAGCGGATACCTTACGATCGCAGACTATAACGCTCAGAGAAGACGTTATACACTCGCTTTTCCTAATGAGGAAGTCAAATATGCGTTCCTTGAAAGTCTGATGCCTGCATATGTTCCTTCTGCTACCGCAGGAACAGGTCTTGATATCTTTACATTGGAAGATCATATCGAAAACGGTAAACTCGATGAAATAAGGAACTTTCTGACTTCCCTGTTCGCAAATATCCCCTACACATCGACCGATACCACATTTGAGCATTACTTCCAGACCGTGATATATCTTGTATTTACCCTGCTCGGACAGTTTGTGAACTGTGAGATGCACACTTTCTCAGGACGTATCGATTGCAGTGTTAAGACGCAGAAGTTCATTTATCTGTTTGAGTTCAAGCGTGACGAGAGTGCTGAAAAGGCACTGCAACAGATAAACGATAAGGACTATACTCTCCCATTCGCAGCCGACAGCAGAAAGCTGTACAAGATAGGTGTATCTTTCGACTCTGAGAAGCGGATACTTGCTGACTGGAAAGTTGAAGAATAACGTGAAGAACTCCTCTATCAGACTGAGGAGTTCTCAGCTTGTCGAAAAAGTCTGTATTTTTTAGAGGACGCCCCGGATATTCGCATCACCGGAGGTTACGAGTGGAAATCTACACTCAGAACGTTTTCATTGTATCAGAGCAAAGTGTGTACCGGCTCAGTCTACGCAATTGGCTCGCTAATATGGCTATATACCGTAAAAATTTTTTTGCACAAAAAATTTTTCCCTATTCTATGTACAATGTATGCCTTTCAAATGTAGTCATTCCGCTCCATAAGAGCATCCGTGCTGTTGCTGTAAGTCCCTATCGTTTGACCAAGCAACTGAACTTCAGCCAATACGGTTCTCGTTCATACTATCGCCGACAGATGGCTATATACCGTAAAACTACTTTTATATAAATTTATTTTTTGTGCCACTCTATATATAGTGCGAGACAAAGAGTATTTCAAAAAGGATAGAAAAGTTGTGTTCCATGTTCCGAGTGTCAATCAAGTTTGAAAACACTGTTGAGCACAAGACTGTATCAGGCATATCCTTAGCCATGATATAATCTAAAGGAAGACATATCGGCTGAGAACGCCGATTCTATCATAATAGGAAGGAGATGTGAGAAATGCAGAAGAAACGACTGCTACCTATAAGCGTACAGAGCTTTGAGGTGTTGAGAAATGCAAACTGCGTTTATGTGGACAAAACTGAGTATGTTTACCGTTTGGTACATGATGTAGCTCAGTTCTTCCTGAGCCGTCCACGGCGTTTCGGAAAGAGCCTGCTGCTTTCAACGCTAAAAGCATACTGGGAAGGTAAGAAGGAACTTTTCTCGGGACTTGCTATTGAAAAACTTGAGGCTGACAATGCCGATGCATGGCAGCCTTATCCTGTACTTTACATTGACTTTAATGGTAAAAACTATCAGAATGATAATGCTCTCGAAGATGTTCTCAAATCACATCTGACTGCATGGGAAGAACAGTATGATATAAACAGAGTGCAGGACAGCCTTGAAGAGCGCTTTAAAGACTTACTGAAAAAGATCAGCACAAAGACAGGTAAACGCTGCGTTGTACTTGTAGATGAGTATGACAAACCACTGCTCGACCTTGTCGACAATTCCAAATTACAGGAGCATAACAAGGCGGTATTTAAGGGTTTTTTCAGCAACTTGAAAAGCTGCAACGACTATATACGCTTTGTCTTTATAACAGGCGTAACGAAGTTCCACAAGGTCAGCATATTCAGTGATCTAAACCAATTGAAGGATATATCGCTGAATGAAGAGTTCTCAGCTATCTGCGGTATCACGGATACAGAACTCAGAGCCAACTTTGCTCCGGAGATAGCAGCTATGGCTCAAAAGCTGCAAATAAGCGAGGAAGAGTGCTTAACCAAGCTGAAACAGCAGTATGACGGCTATCGCTATCATCATAACGGTATAGGCGTATACAATCCGTTCAGCCTTATAAATGCCTTTAGCGACAAGGAATTCGGTGCATACTGGTTTGAATCGGGAACTCCAACATTTCTTGTCAAGCAGCTCAAAGAGATTAACTTTGACGTTCGCAGATTTGCAGATCATACGATCTATGCAAGTGCCGGCCAATTAAAGGACTACAGCGGAGCAAATTCAGATCCGGTGCCATTATTGTATCAATCCGGCTATCTGACTATAGCTGACTATGATCCTGATGACGGCGAATACACACTGGCATTTCCGAATAATGAGGTGAAGTACGGTTTCCTGCAAAGCCTCATGCCGGAGTATGTCTCTGACTGCGGTTCAAGCTCAGGACTGGATATCTTTACTTTCCGCCGCTACATCAAAAAAGGTGACCTTGAAAGCATAAGGAAAGTTCTGACCGCTCTGTTTGCAAGGATAACCTACACATCAAAAGATACCACCTTTGAGCATTACTTTCAGACAGTGATATATCTTGTGTTTACCTTGCTGGGACAGTTTACCGAGTGCGAGATGCACACATTCACCGGGCGCATCGATTGCAGAGTTGTTACCAAAGACTTCATATACCTGTTTGAGTTCAAGCGTGACGAGAGTGCTGAAAAGGCACTGCAGCAGATAAACGATAAGGACTACTCACTTCCTTTCGCAGCCGACAGCAGAAAGCTGTACAAGATAGG
>DEBW01000089.1:70889-73347 GCA_002348905.1 Ruminococcus flavefaciens
TCCGAGAAGCGGATACTCGCTGACTGGAAGGTTGAAGAATGAAAATAGCTATAAGTATAAGAAATCCCGTAGGTACTTACCGACAGTATCCCGTCGTCTTGGACATTCTTCCATAACTACAACGAGCAAGATATACGTCCATGCGATACCGTCTGCTGACGAAATCGCTTCAGATGTGATAGATGGTAAGCTTAATTCCGTTCGCCACGGCGATTATAAGTAAGAGGCAAAGTAACAAAAAGATCCTTCTCCACAATGGGGAAGGATCTTTTTTTCGAGAATTAGGAAGTATATCTAATATATAATACGGAGCTTTCATTATCTTTTCAATATCCATAAATTCTATTCCTTCTTCAATGCAAGGTAAGACTCAAGTTCTTCATCGGTGAGTCTAAGGTATTGTGTTATCGTTTCTCCGTCATTGACAACAAGTCTTCCGCCAATATACGTATACGGGAATCCACTGGCCTTTTCTGTATCATTAATCAGATAAAAATTCNNNNAAAGTATACTCTGTTATCTCTCCATCAAGCTCGAAGAAAGCTGTGCCATCATCTTTCAAAACAAGGTAGCCCTTTTTCATTACATCGAGTGATTCTTTCATTTCTTCAAATGTCTCGCCGTTTTTAGAGATCCCGATCCGTTTATAATATCCGACAGATTCTTTATCCTGTGAGATATATTTACTCTGACTAGTCGTTTCGAAGTTGCTATTGTCTGATTTATCATTGTTATTGCATCCGAATAATAAACAGGAGAAAAGCGCCATTATTATGGCAGCGTATATCATCGGTTTTGCTATTGCTTTGCGAGCGTTCATATTCATATAAGCCTTTCTCTATCGTCAACTTATTTCATTTTGTTTGAAAACAATGTATAGCGTTTACATTAGTAACTCAAACTTCGCAGTTTTTAACTGCGAAGTTTGAGTTATTTATCCAAAGCTGAACATTCATCAAGCTAATGTACCAACTGAATATCAGTACAAAATATCCAGTTCATATAATATGGTTTATTATCAACCAAAAGGTTGATAACAGATTAACCATTTTTCTGCTTTACAATCAAACTCAGATATGGTATAAATTAGTTAAAGGACAACGGTGTCGTAAAGATGCCGTTGTCTTTTTTTGTAATAGGAGGAAGATATATGGACCTTAAAAGAACGAATTACAGCTCAGGTGCTCCTCTTGAGGAGAAAGTGGGTTACAGCAGAATGGTTAAAGTCGGGCCATTCATATACATCGGCGGTACAACATCTGTTCAGCCTGACGGAACAGTTTACGGTAAAGATGCTTACGAGCAGACCAAATATGTTCTTGAAAAACAGGCATCCTTGCTGGAAAAGGCAGGGAGCAGTATAAAGGATGTGGTAAGAGTGAAAATATATTCTACAGATATGAAATTCGGAGCAGATATTTGCAGGGCTTATTCAGAATTGTTTCATGATATTCGTCCGCTCTGTACAGTTGTAGGAACTACTGCATTGAATCGCCCTACACAGTTTGTTGAAATTGAAATGGATGCAGTAGCAGGAACGATTTAACTGATTGGAGTGAAATTTTTATGTATAGGATAGCAGAACACCCGATACTGGGTGAGGCTGAAAAAGGCAAGATAGTAAAATTCAGTTTTGACGGCAGGGAAATGACAGGTTATGAAGGCGAACCTATAGCCGCAGCACTCAAAGCTAACGGAGTGATGATACACCGTTACACCATGAAGAAACATGAACCTCGTGGAATATTTTGTGCAATAGGCAGATGTACCGACTGTGTTATGGTAGTGAACGGTCAGGCGAATATAAGAACCTGCATAACACCACTTGAAGAGGGAATGAAAGTTCAGACACAGTACGGAGTTACAGCAAAGGAGGGATAAGCATGGAACGATATAAACTGAAAAGATATGAACTGATAATCGTTGGTGCAGGTCCTTCCGGTTTGTCTTCGGCAATCGAGGCAGCAAAACGTGGAGTATCGGTAATTGTTTTTGATGAGAACGCAAAGCCGGGCGGTCAGCTTTTCAAGCAGATACATAAATTTTTCGGTTCAAAGGAACATCATGCCAAGATAAGAGGTTTCAGGATAGGAGAGGAACTTCTTGCAGAGGCGGCTGAAACCGGCGTTGAAGTAGTGCTTAATGCAACGGTTATCGGAATATTCGGTGATAAGGAGGTTGCAGTAAGGACAGGCGATAAAGTCACACATTACAAGGCGGATACTATTATAGTTGCAACAGGCGCAGCCGAGAATATGGTAACATTTAAAGGCTGGACACTTCCGGGAGTTATAGGTGCAGGTGCAGCACAGACAATGATGAACCTTCATAATATAAAGCCCGGCAGCAGAATACTCATGCTTGGTTCAGGAAATGTCGGACTTGTTGTAAGTTATCAGCTTTTACAGGCAGGGTGCGAAGTTGCTGCAATAGTTGATGCAGCTCCCCGTGTAGGCGG
>DEBW01000024.1:0-297 GCA_002348905.1 Ruminococcus flavefaciens
TAGATCAAACATACAGACAGATTTATCATCATTCACAAACCAGGTGAAGGGTAAGAACATTCTGCACATGAGTCATCATTCTGAATTTATATTACATGGAGGTTATAACTCATGAAAACTGGTACAAGTCCAAAGACGCTGAGAATACCGAACGAAACGATCGCTGATATCGAGAATGCTGCAATAGAAAAAGGCACAACATTCTCGAAGGAAGCTATTCGCAGATTAAAGGGCAAAGACGATATAAACTATCCGCTGTTTCTGGCTAAGACACAAACAATCATAAACTTATGCTCT
>DEBW01000024.1:394-15786 GCA_002348905.1 Ruminococcus flavefaciens
ATGACATACTGAAAGTGATAACCCATGCGGATGGTGGTAAGGAATACTCAAAAAACGTTTCCAAATATCTCTCAAACGAGGATAGTGTTGCAGTAAGAGGATATGGTGTTGATGCAAATAATCCGGAAAATGCACAGAAACAGTTTGATGCAATGGCAAAATATTTCGGTAACGAAGGAAAGAACCAATATATCCAGTACATGATGTCATTTCTGAAAGATACAGCTCCTGATGCTGAAACGGCTATGAGTATTGCTGATAAGATAATGGATCCTCTCAAGGATGAACATCAGCTTTATTTCGGAGCTCACAAAAAACAAAGAGGAGAATCCGATTTCCACATACATGATTTTGTTGGTACGACGAATATGAAAAACGGAAAGTTGCTTTATCCCAACAACAAACTTAACTATGCTATGGCTCAGAGAATGGCAGATACCATACAGAAGCCGGTTGAACTTGTAATCGAAAAGAAGAATAAAGAATCTGAACAGGGCGGAGAAAAAAAGAATGAGAATAACGATTTCACCAGAATTTTCTATCCGAATAACACTCCGAAAGATTAAGCATACAGCTGCATGAACTGACTATTTCTCAATAAAACAACAACGAGAACAGCTCCAAAGATAATACTTCTTGCCCGGTCTTTGTACCGGGTAGCTGTTCTCAAACTATGTAATAATAATACTTGACTTATCATGCACAATGATATATAATATACTCGTAAGTTACTAACTCATAATTCACCTAATTGGAGGAGCAGGTATGTTTTATTGTCGTGAAAATGAATTGAGTAAACTAAATCGCCGCTATGATGACAACAAGTTTGAATGCGTTGTTATCTATGGACGAAGAAGAGTTGGTAAAACTGCGCTGATAAAAGAATTTTGTCAAAATAAGCCGGTTATATTCTATTCTGCTCTCAATGCTACTTCTCATGAAAATCTTGAAAGCTTATCCAGAGCAATCTATGAATATAAGAATCCTGATCTTGTTGGCGGTGATGCTCCGATATATCCAAGTTATGACGCAGCTTTTCAGGAGATAACTGAACTGTCAAAAGAAAAACGCCTTATATTTGTAATTGACGAATATCCGTACCTTGCCAAAGCTGAGAAGTCTATATCTTCACGGATTCAGCACATTATTGACCACATATGGCAGAACAGTCAGCTATTCCTTATCCTTTGCGGCTCTTCCATGAGTTTTATGGAGTATCAGGTGCTTGGATATGAAAGTCCACTTTATGGCAGAAGAACAGCTCAGTTCAAAATAGAAGCACTTAAATACCGTGAAATTGCTTCATTTCACCCAAAGCTTACGCCTGAACAGCTTTCACTCGTATATGGCATAACAGGAGGCATTCCTCACTATATCAACAAGCTTGCAGTCAAGAATGATATTGATTCAGCTTTGCTTGAAAACTTATTTGACACATCTGCATATCTCTTTGAAGAACCTGAGAATCTGCTGAAACAGGAGCTTCGTGAGCCTGCTATGTATAATTCAATTATTACTGCAATAGCAGGAGGAGCTTCACGTTCAAACGATATATCCACAAAAGTAGGTATCGAAAGCAGTAAATGTGCTAAGTATATTCAGGTGCTGCTTGATCTCGGTATACTTCAGAAAGAAACTCCTTTGACCGAAAAGCCGGGAAGAAAAACTGTTTATGCTATCAAAGATCAATTCTTCCGCTTCTGGTATCGATTCGTACCTCGCAATATGACTGCTATAACATCCGGTCGAATAGAAAAGGTATATGATAAAGCGGTAAAGGAACATCTCCACGAACACATGGGACTTACCTTCGAGGAGATATGCAAGGAATATCTGCTGTACTATGCTGATGATCTTCCGATAACTCTTGCGGATATTGGTCAATGGTGGGGTTCAGATAAGACAACTCGCAAAGAAGTACAGATAGATATTGTAGGAAAATCAGCTGATAACAATGAATATATCATAGGCTCATGCAAATACCGAAATGAAAAAATTGGCATTGACGAGTTGGAACTCATTAAACACTATGCATCTGTATTCGGCAAAGGCAGCAAGTATCATTACTACATTTTCTCGCTCGGCGGATTTACCAAAGAACTTCTGGAGTGTGAAAAGCGTGGAGAAGTCAGACTTATTACCTTGAATGAAATGTATTAAGGAGGACAAAATGAAACAATACATCATAGATGCTTTCACTGATAAGATATTCTCAGGAAATCCTGCTGCTGTATGCGTTCTGGAATCGTTCCCAAGTGAAGATATCATGCAAAATATCGCAGCTGAGAATAATCTATCGGAAACTGCCTTTGTTGTAAAAGAGAACGACCGTTATCATATACGCTGGTTCACTCCCAAGAAGGAGATCGATTTCTGCGGTCATGCTACTCTGGCAACTGCATTCGTACTCTTCAATTACTACGCTCAGGATTCGGATACTCTCAATCTCTACGGTCAGATCAGTGAGTTTACTGTTCACAAAACCGGAGAACTGATAAATATGGAGTTCCCTGCGTATAAGCTGGAGCATATCGAGATAACGGACATGATGATCGAAGCTCTCGGAACTATTCCTCTGGCAGCATACAAAGACAGGGATATACTGTTTGTTCTGCGTGATGAAGACGAAGTTCGGGACTTACAACCGGATATGGAGCTTATCTCAAAACTGGACGGTGCCTGTGTTGCTGTTACTGCCAAAGGGCGGGACTACGATTGTGTTTCACGAGTATTTGCTCCAAGATACGGTATGAACGAGGATCCGGTCACTGGTTCAACTCACTGTATGATCGCTCCTTACTGGTGCAAACGACTGAACAAATCAAACATCACGGCTTTCCAATCATCTGTCCGTACAGGTGTTTTGTACTGTGAATGTGTTGGAGATATGGTCATTATCTCCGGTAAAGCCGCACTTTTCTCAATAAATGACATTCTTGGTTTATAAATTATATGCACCACCTTCGGGTGGTGCTTCTTTTTCTATTGCTTGAAATACAAAAACGCCCTCTCATATAAGAAGGCATTTTTCACAAATTATTTGATTCAATTATTGAAGCGATATCTTGATTAAGAATCTCTTCAAGATTCCAACGTTTTTTGAATGCGTCAAAAGCTTTATCGATATAATCTACCGAAGGAACTGTCAGGAATATTGGCTCATAACTCCAATTGTCACCCTCACACTTACGCCAACTCACGATATGTTGAAAAAAGATCTCAAGCATTCTTTCAACGTCCAGATCCAAGACAACAGGCTCCTTTTTAGCGTAGTAAATATAGACCATTCTTAGTGCGCTATATATAAACTTCAGCTTGTATTCCGGACGCATTGTACACATTGATGGAAATGCTTGAAATGTTGTTTCTTCTCCATGTTCTTCATGTTTCATTTCCATATGATAGTCTTTAACAAAGGCCCAGTCCTTAGGTAAATATAAATCAGCACCGCAATAATGATAAACTGGAACACGCTGCTTTTTAAGAGAACCGCGTATATCTTTAGCGTTAACCGCTATGGTCTTTGTCTTAGTATCCAAAGTATCGCTGAAGCTTAAAACATAATAGTCTACTCTCTTGTCAGCTTTTTCAAGGAGCTGAATGAACTCGTCAAGTACAAGCATTACAGGCGTATTCTCATAATGTATCTTTCTATTGTGATGAAAGAAAAAGTCATGAAATGCTGAATGCAGTTCAATGAGAATTATAAGTTTATTATCGGCTTTTCTCTTATCAGCTTCAACTTTGATAGCTCTTTGGTATTCGTCTATACTTGCCATATGGGTATCTAAAGCAGATTTGAAGCTAAAATAGAAAGTCTTGATTGTAGCATAGGCTGAATTATTAAAATGAGCACTTAATGTATCGCAAAGCCCAGTTATCGCATCCGCTGGGATATGTTCAGAGTTAAGCACTTCCTCACGCCATTTTTCATAATAGGAAAGAGTATTGTTCTGATGAATTCTTCCCATGGACTGGTATTTTGTCTTCTTTTTACTTTGCTTCTCCTTAGAGAGATGGTCTACCATAAAATGCTCGACGCCTACCACGATACCTCTCTCATTCTTATTGGCAGAAGCTACATAGCGTATGAAGTCGGGGCGTTCGTCGGATTTACGTTCAACGTCAATACCTGACATCAGCTTGCCTATACGCTTACCATCACCCTTTTGAGAGAGGAGCTTATTGATTGCTGTGTTTAAGCATTTTAATTCTCTTTCCTTCTTTTCTCTTTCCTGTCTATTCATACTTTTACCTATGACTCAATAAACACCCTTACAATTCCTTTATGCTTTTCTTCAAAGTCTTTCTTTATACCAGATGGATTTCTCAGAATAGTGTCGGGATCGTAAACAAAACAATATATCTTATCGCAACCCGGATGTACTTGATATTGTTCAATATCAATGATAAGTTGATCTCTTAACTCTTTATCCTTCAATCCGGAACGTGTCTTTTTCACTTCTATGAATGTTTTAATCTCTGGAATATAGAAGTCTGTACGGGATGAACCGCCTGCATATGACGGAGTCCATTCCTCAGGACGTACATCATCAAAATACAATTTTAATAGTGCATACAGCAGATCTTGTACATCATATTCGTCCTTGATTCTTAAAGTTTCACGTGCGTCGTGCCTTCTTGTAAGTTGTACTGCAACTTTTCTGAAACGTGTGAAGATACGCTCAAGGTCTTTTTCATAAACCGATGTATCTTCATTGTCAGTATTTTTTTCAGAAAAATCTGATAATAAAGCATTAAGCATTGCTTTTGCAGAATCAAGCCCCTTAGAGCATTGTTCAATTTTATCATGGTCAGTATCATACAATGTTGGTAAGTCAAAATCAAATCCTATCTCTGTAAACTCTTTATATTCATCACTATCTGAACCATACTTTTTTCTTAGAAACTGTTTAGCCTTATAATGCCAATCTTTAAATTTCTGATCATCACTCTTAACTCTATTGCTAAGAATATCAATCTCATCGATTATCTCTTTGAGCTTTTCTATATCAGTCATAATGCCTCCTTTACATAAGTGCTCCCAGCACCTTCTCCAGCGTCTCAGCTATGCGTTTCTGCTCGGCGAGGGGCGGGAGTGGGACTACAAGTTCGTGAACACGCTTTGAAGAAAACCCTTGTAAGCCTATTCCTCTGCCGTCAATCATTCCTTTATCCTTATACAGCCACATGAGGTAGTAATAATACTTCTGACAAATATCAGGAATATAGCCACGCAGTCTATGCAGATGATTCTGTATTCTCATTTCAAAATCAAAGTTCCATATAGCGGAACGTCCTATATCTCCGCCTTCGCATATAAGCAAATAGCTTGCAAGACATGCAAGGTAGGTCTTGCCACTGCCGGTTGCGAGAACTGCAAGATTCTTTTTCTTTCCGTTCTTTATTGACTTCTCAAAGTTGATCTCAGCGTTATACTGACAATCTCTGAGAGATTGTTTCTCCAGTTTAGGCAGCGCACCGTATTCAGAGGAGCGCTTTATCAGGCGCAGCATCTCTTTTGGAGTGTGCATAGAGTCGATTTCTGTATACTCATCTTCTCCTGAAAGAAGATTCTTGAACAGTATCTTCTCGCCGTTGGACAAATATACCAGCGGGATAAAGCCATTCTCCCATAGACCGTACCATGAAAGTGGAGTACGAGCATAATTCTCTGCCTGAGATCCAACATCCTCTCCGAGGGGATTATCCGCTCTTTTAGCTTCCAGGACAGCTATTGCCTTGTTATCTATGAAAAGCAGATAGTCGCTCTCCTTATTGCCCTGAGTCAGTGCTTCTCTAATAGCAGATGTAGTTTGCGGGACATACTCGCCCCTGTCAACTACATACCATCCTGCTCTATTGAGCTTATCATCAATTTTAATGCGAGCTTTTTCTTCTGGGAGCATAACTATACCACCTTCCAAGAGATACTATATTTTGTTTATTATAGCATATTTCAACAAATAATACAATACTTTGAGTCTGTTTTTTTGATTTTCAACACCATAGTGAACGTGCTTTTAGGATAGATATCATAAGAAACGAATACTAAATTTGAAATACAGCATTACTGAGTCGCCAGTAAAGGGCGACTATTATTATCAAAAGTCTTATGATTCTTTTTAACAAATTTTTTGCATATAGCTTGAATTAATTTGGAATATGTGGTAAAATGAATATATTACAAAGGGGGATTTCACATGAGATTGCTTGTTAAATTATATTTCAAATATTTAAAACTGACTAAGAAAAGAACAATAAAGATTCCTTCATGGATAAAAGATATCCCATCAGGCACTTTTAATAACCTTCCAGAGTTAGAAGAGGTTATTTTTAACGGTGAGATCTATGAAATTCAAAAGAATGCATTTAGTTGCTGCTCTTCACTGAAAACAATTAGATTTAACAAAAAGGTCGATAACATTGATTCACAAGCGTTTGATGATATAAGTGAAGTTACTTTTTGTTTTTCCAAGAAGATATCATCAGAAGATATCAAAAGAATTCGTCAAATATTAAGGAAAGAAAAAAGTAATCCTGCTGATGAGGGCTTTGAAACAGAAAATGCCACTGAAAGCTTAGTTGAAACAACAGCAGCTGACGATTTATCTGATACACTTAACAAATCTGATTCTGCATTCATAACAGAAGAAGACGAAACCGTATCTACTACTACTTCTTTTGAAGATACAATAGTGTCAACAGATGACGAAGTCGTTTCAGAAGGTGTCACAGAAGAGAATGATAACTCATATGTTCCAGATACAATGGAAGCTATAGAAGCAGCTACGGGTGATGAAGTTATCACAGATTACGAAGAAGAAAAAGAAATAGTATCTGTTCTTGATGCGTCAGAAGCTCCCATAACTGATACAGTTGACGAAGATGAATATGATTCTGTAATAGATGAGAAAGACTTTATACCTGCTCCTGTTTTAT
This sequence comes from Ruminococcus flavefaciens, assembly GCA_002348905.1. GTDB lineage: Bacteria > Bacillota > Clostridia > Oscillospirales > Ruminococcaceae > Ruminococcus > Ruminococcus flavefaciens_O. Next base: position 7,337 of record DEBW01000024.1, read on the forward strand.
CGGAAGATACTGTTGACGATAATGTTGAATCAACTGAATCATACCTTATTCCAGATACAACAAATGAGAACAATAATGATTCAAAAGATATAACTGAGGATAATGCTCAGATGTCTGTTCCTGACAAATCGAAGGAAAACATATTGGGTGAGATTGACGAAACTGCGTCTGAGTTTTTATCCGAAACAACCATTGATTCTGATAAGTTACAAGAGATTACAGTTGACTCTGATACTGAAGCCATAAACAATTCTTTCTCTATAGAAGAATCATCAGATTATGCCTCAGAAGAATTAGAAGAAGTCACGACTAATGTTACAATCGAAGCCAGTCAGGTAGGCGACATAGAAGAGAATATATCACTAACTGTTTCTGAGATGCCAGAAGACATTGTAACTCATACAGTTGACGAAGCTGCTCCTGAATTACTAAAAGAAGATATCGAATTAACACCTTCTCAAGAAGTGTCGGAAGATGTTACAATTGCGGGTGACATATATAACGAGATTGATTCTGCTCTTGACGATGAAAAGGAATACATTCCTGATACATCTCCGGAAGTCGTAGCTGATGTTAGCGACAATGCCGATGATATAACTATATCTGAAAAAAATGTCACCGAACTTGAAATGGCTTCCGTAGCAGAAAAGGCTGTTGATAATACAGTAGCAGAATCTGAAGATGAATTTGTCGAAAAACAGCCTGTTGTTGATACATTTGAAGAGATTGTTTTAGAAGTAAAAAAGGAAAAAGAAAAGCCTGCTAAAACTGCTAAGCGCAGCAGAGTCCTTTCAAATGAATCAAAAGAAGACCTGAGGAAAAGAGATAGGACTAAGTATTCTAATTGCAATAGCCTTACTGACATCAAAACTACCGATAAACTTGTAGAAAAACTGATAGAGCGTTATAGTATGCTTGAAAATAAGTATTCCCACGACTTCCCTTTGGGACTAATAGACGTTTCCAAAGATGAGTTCAATGCACTTGCATTGCGTGTAAGAAATTATATTGATGAAAAAAATTCAATAACGGTTCTCACAGGTTTTATTTCTACTATGTTTCTTGTTAAGGTAGTTGAGAATTATGGAGTTAAAGGTGATTTTTGGAGATCTGTTTCTGCGCTGCTCAAGTGCAATGAAAACGATTCAACAGTGTTTCTTAAAGAAGCGCTCCTTTCATTCTGTTCATCTGAAAAACTGTATTTTCACTATTATGACAATATTCGTTCTTATACCGGAACAGTACAAATTCACGCCGTAATTGGTGCTGATGAACTTACGAACACTTTAAACTTCTTGAGGGATTTCTATATAGAAGAAATGTATGAGACATACGCTCAGGAAACAGTTACCGATCATATTTCATACTTCATCAAAACTATGTCAAATGACATTGATGATAAAAGACATGAGAAGACGGAAATAAGCGGACTTTATCACATTTCTTTCAATATAAAAAACGCCTGCCGTGAATTCCCGGAGGCAATGGCTGATATTCTGAAATGCCTTCTTTTCAATATCAATGCATATTATCATAAACTTCCTGATGCAAGCTATTCACCAGCTGTATTCTACAAATATTTCAAACGCTGGTACATAAATGATATACGCAGATCAAGGACTACAGAAACACAAAAGAAAAAAACAGCGAAAAGCAGGACAACTGCAACTACTGCAAAACAAGTTGAGAAGCTGACTGCTGCTAATAAATGTTCGTATTTTATAGATGAGAATAATGATTTATTCCTATATATACCACAGTATGAAGTTCTTAATGAATATGCCTATAATCATATCATTACTCGACTCTATGAAAATGATAAACCTATTGACGGATATGATATCGAAAACGAAGTTTTTGGTATTTTCAGATTCAAGACAAATGAACAAGTTATAAAACTGAACAGTTTTTATAGAAATCTTAGCATACGGATTGAGACAGAGGACGGCAATTTGATTTTTGATTCAAAGTCCCAGCTCTTCAGGAAATACCTTATATTTAGCACAGATCTTACCGAACTTCAGACACGAACTGTTCCGGACGATAGATTTTATATATTGACCGAAAAAGGCAGCGAATTCTTTGTAGATGACAACTACAATTCATACCCTAAATCCAATTATATCATTCACTCTCTCGATGTAGAAAAAAACTGTGATATTATTATTGATTCGCAAAACATTTTCAGAAACAATAACGCAGAATCTGATGTTTCGATAATGATAGACCGAGAATATCATATCAGGAATGTCAGAGCTGTAGTTAACGGCATCGAATACAAAGTATATACAGATATTCCTAAAGTAAAATTAGATTATCTTAAAGAAACCTCTGCTGAATATGTGATAGATATAAATGACGTTCATATTGCAGTTGATGAGATAAACGGAAATAGCTTAGACTTGACATCGTATATAAATAGCAGGTATATTACTGTAAGCCTCAGAAAAAAAGGAAAGCTCAGAATAATCAATGAGTGGAGTATTGCTGTAATAAAAGGATTTGAATACACACTTGATAAGGAATACTACTATTCCGAAAAAAGTGCTGACCTTTTAGATCTTTATGCTGATGATATTGAGTTCGATATACAAGATTATCCTTATTCTTTCCCTATTACAAGATTAAGAGAACTGACTATAAATGCCAGTGATAATGAAAATGAACTGACTTTTATTATAAAGCTTCCTGTAATCTATTGGAAAATAAACGATATTTACAACAGTATTTCCGGCACGAAGTATGTTTCTGCAGCAAATATTCACGAAGAACGGTTTCTAACTATTGAAGCTCCTGTAAACAATATCCAGTTAATAGCTGTCAACGAAAAAATGTCACGGCAATTGACTATTTCCAATCACAAGGTAAATATATCAGACTTCCACAATTCTTCATCCGACTCTACAACGTTCGGTATTTACAGCAAAGAGATAGGGCAACTGCAGCTGTTTGAACTCATCTATACACCATCACTCCGGGATATTTCAGTGGTTTGTAATGATGAAAAAATGATAGTATCGTTTATATGCATCGGATTATGTCCTGTACAGATTGAGATAAAAGATAAAACGGGTAATAAGGTGTTGTCAAAGAGCTATTCTGCTTTCAATGAAGGTAATGTTACATTCATTGAGGATCTTACAGAACTCACTGAAGGCATTTATACTGTTGAATTGTATAAGCTGAAAGCAGATTCATTCGGTTTCTCAAGTTCAAAAGAGCTGGAAGGAGCATTCAGCATTGTAAAAGGCAGCCCCTTTGAAGTATATCTCAGTGCTCATAATAATGAACTTAAACCGGAATACTGCTTCTTTGACGACAATGATAAAAAACGCGTTAATAGTTTTTACTGTGAGAATATAAGTAAACCTGATTCCGAATCAGAAGTCTATTCTGCAGAAGCATTCTTTTACAATCGGAACGGTGACAAAGTTTACTTGAAAGACGCAAATCCTTTAAGAATAGAACTGCTTGAGAAAAGTGAAAGAATGCTTACATTTACAATGACAGATCATGACAATGACGGCTTACTTTACGAAAATGCAAGAGGATATCTTGTAAGTGACAGTTCCGGTATAAGAGACTATAATTCCTATTCTTTACCAGATCATTATGCAATAAAGCTCTAAGGAGGCATATATGAATTTCGATCCTATTACAGCTTCAGCAAAAATAATGAAGTACTACCTTCGTTATATTGAGACCGCTTTTTTTATAAGTGATAAGGATTATTTTGACCAATTCAAAAGAAAACTTGCTGATGAAAGTGCTTTTTCTAAGGGCCCTTTTCTTGAAGCAACAGATTCTTTTAAGGCGGGAAACAGTCTTGAGCAGTTGATAAGTGACGGTGTGGTTTCACCGCTATTCAAGTCGCTTGATCAGAAGGCAATGCCTGCTTCACGATCACTATATGCACATCAGGAGTCCTCCATAAAATGTATAAACAGAGGTGAAAATGCTGTAATCACTACCGGTACTGGTTCCGGTAAAACAGAATCATTTCTTCTGCCGATACTTAATTATCTTTTCCGCCAACAGGAAAAAGGCGTACTCGGCGCAGGAGTGAGGGCACTTCTTATTTACCCGATGAATGCTCTTGCAAACGACCAGATGAAACGTCTTAGGAGACTTCTGAAAGGTACAAAAATAACCTTTGGTGCATATACAGGTGAAACTGAAAGATCACAGGAAAAGGCACTGGCAAAGTATAAAAAGCTCAATAATAACGAGGAACCTCTCCCTAATGAACTGATATCAAGAGATGCCATAAAGGATTCACCGCCGAATCTCCTGATAACGAACTATGCTATGCTTGAATACTTGATGATCCGTCCGGCAGATAATTCGCTGTTTGGCGGTCAGTATGGTTCAACATGGAAATTCATCGTACTTGACGAAGCCCATACATATACCGGAGCAACAGGCATTGAAGTAGCAATGCTATTAAAAAGACTAAAAGCACGACTGGACGCAGATCAGCCAATACAGTATATTCTCACCAGTGCTACGTTGGGAACAAGCGAAAAGGACAACGAAGCAGTAATTGATTTTGCAAACCGGCTGTGTTCTGTTGATAATTTCAAGAGCAGTAACATTATACGATCTGAAAGAGTAAAGCTCTTGCCTCCGGATAATAAAATCAGTTTTCCGAAAAATATGTACACTGACCTGAATACTTGCATTGAGGATTACAATGATGCCGGCATTCTATATGACAAGGCAAAATCATATTTTCCTCAACTCGGACTGAGTAACAGTATTTCAGAGATAGTATTTGATCTTATTACTAAGGATGAAAGGTATTATCAGATAAAGAACCTCCTTGCTGATAAAGCAGTTTCGGTTTTCGAGATAATGGACAAGATGAAGCTAAGTGCAAATGAAATCGTTGATTTCATTTCACTTGTATCAAGAGGAATAGAAAACGGTATAGCTCTCTTTGATGCACGTTATCACTACTTTATCCGCACGCTCGAGGGCGCTTATCTCACATTTGCACCTGAGAAAAAGCTGTTTACTGAACCCCGTAAAAGCTATAATGATTGCAAGGTGTTTAAATTTTCTGTATGCAAAAGCTGCGGTGAGATATACCTTTCCGGTTACTCCTCAAAAGACAAGCATGGTATAAGCCATTTCAGCAGTGAATATACAGCAGATCCGATTCTGAGCAGAGCTCCACAAATCGAATACTATATTCTCGATGCGGATAAGTTCGGTGTAAACAATATCCAGGACGAAGACAGCATTGATGAAGGAATAATTAACAGTGCATACACCTTATGCGGTAAATGCGGAGCTATATGGCGAAAATTCTCGGCTGGTCCGACCATAAAGAAATGCAGCTGCGGAAACGAATACTGCACAGATGTCATAAAGGTCAGTGACAAAAAATATCTCAGAATACAACCTTTCAGCAACAATGTAACTGTAAAAAAGTGTATATGCTGCGATACATCGGCACAAAATGGAAATATCCTTCGAGATTTCTATATGGGACAAGCTGCTGCTGCAAGCGTTATTGGTACTGCACTTTACGGCGAACTTCCATCGTCTAAAACAATAATTCATACATCAAATACTCAAAAGCCGGAAAATGATATTTTTGGTTTTTCATCTATGAAGGCTTCTCAGACTGTTTCCAAGGAAACACAGCAGCTTTCCAAACAATACCTGATTTTTTCGGATAGCAGACAGGAAGCAGCTCATTTTGCTGTGTATTTCGATATAACCTATCATAATCTTCTCAGAAGAAGAATAATGATAGAGGTTTTGAAAGAGCATTCCTCTGAATATAAAGGCGGAGTGCTGCCGTCAACATTGTGCAGACATCTTGAAGCGGCTTTCTCGCATTATGGTATATTTGATTCTGATCGAAGGAAAGAAGAAGCACTTATAACAATAATGAACGAAATGACAGCAGAAGACAGAAATAGTCTTGAAAAGCTTGGAATCATCTCGATAAGATATAAGCATAGATTCAATGATCTTCCTGTTTTCAGAAATGGCGAAACAAATACTGTTATACAGGTACTTGCTGACGTATTCAGAAAGAAATGTGCAATAAAGTATGAGAGCATTACTGATCTTAGTGATGAAGATAAAGAAACTTTTCAGTTTTCAACAGCTGTTCAAACGATCGCACCCAGTAAAGAGAATCAGTCTGAACGTATTTCTTCTCGCTCAACATGGACCTCTGACCGTGAGAATCTATGTATAAACTATATGTCGAAGCTGACGGCAAAAACAGACAGTATTTCTTGGGATAAAGGTAAAATCAACAGCTTTCTCATGCTTTTATGGGAGAATATATTTGTAGGCAGTGAAAGCATCGAAACATATGATAATGTTGGTTATCGTATGCTTATTGATGAATTTGTCATCTACAGTTCATTCTCAGATGATCTTGATTTGCATGTGTGTTCAAGATGCGGTAAGATCACTGACAAGAATGCAGATGGAGTTTGCCCTGAGTTCCGCTGTAATGGAAAACTATTACCTTTTGACAGGCATGATCTTAATAATAATCACTATTTCAAAGTGTATAACGAACTTGATATTTCTGATCTGATAATAAAAGAACATACAGCACAGCTCGATATTGAAACTGCTAAGAAATATCAGGATATGTTTGTAAATAAAGAAATAAATGTCCTCAGCTGTTCAACTACTTTTGAAATGGGCGTTGATGTAGGTGATCTGGAAACAGTATTTATGAAGAATATGCCGCCTTCACCTGCAAATTACATTCAGCGTGCTGGACGTGCCGGAAGAAGAACCGATAGTGCCGCTTATGCATTAACATTCTGCCGTCTTTCTTCACATGATCTTAATTTCTATCGTTATCCGGAAAAAATGATAAAGGGGCATATTCTGCCGCCAAGTTTTAAGATAACAAATGAAAAAATCGTGCAGCGTCATATGAATGCTTGCTGTCTTGCTGAATTTTTTAGGCTTTATCCGGATAGTTTTTCATCAGTAGAGGGATTTGTTCTTTCGGAGAATTACGGCGAATTCAGAAAATTCATTAACGAAAGACAGGATAGTCTTATGCATATACTCTATGAATCTATTCCAGCTGAACTCCATTCGAAAATAGATAAATGGCTCAATGAACTGTCTTCTGAAAATGGAAATCTATATGATGCCTATGTGCAGACGATCAATGATATAGATCAACTTGAAAAGTATTCAGATGAACTGAAGAAAAGCGGTACTCCTCAGGAACTTCGAATGGCTGCAAATGTTCAGAATGCGATCAACACTATAAAAGATACAGATATACTCAGCTTTTTATCAAGGAAAAGTATACTTCCTAAATATGGTTTCCCTGTGGACAGCGTAGAATTGTTCACAAGTCCGGCAAGTTATAGCTTTCAGAATACTTCTAAGCTAAGACTTTCTCGTGATCTGGCAATTGCAATAGCTGAGTATGCTCCTGATTCAGAGGTAATTGCAGATGGAAAACTATACAAAAGCCGATATATAAAAATGCCTCCGAAGAAGAATCATGCGCTTATAGAGAAATCTTTTGCGATTTGTACTAATCCCGAATGTGGCTGTGTAAATACGGCATTAAGCCGTACCGATTTTCAATATCAATGCAAGATATGCGGCAGTGACGTTGAGTTAATGGGAAACTATATCGTTCCGCAATATGGCTTTGTCTCAGAGTTACGCTCAAAAAAAGCAACGATGAAAAAGCCTGACCGTACTTATCGCGGAGATGTTCACTATATTGGCAACAGCAGCGGTGATACGGAAGAATTCAAAATCGGAGAGATCACTGTAACAGTTACTAAAACCAAAGATGATGAGTTGCTGATAATGAATAGAACCCCTTTTCATATGTGCAAAAGCTGCGGATTTACAGTTAGAAATAACGGTGGTTTGAACGAACTCTCGCAATATAAAAAAGAACAGCACAGGTCATCAGAAGGAAGGGTTTGTACAAATAAACTGTTTGACAAAGTGTATCTTGGTCATGAACTTAAAACTGACGTAGCCATAATAAGTATTTCTAAGCCATTCCAATCAGATCAGGCACTATCTGTACTTTATGCTCTTCTGGAGGGGGTTAGTTCTTATTATTCTATCGAACGAAAGGATATTTCTGGATGTCTGTATTATTCCCGAATCGGCGGTAAACTGCACACTGTATTCGTTCTATATGATACGGTACCGGGTGGAGCTGGTCATGTTTCACGCATCACCAATGGCGGTGATAATGAACTTTTAGCTGTACTGAAAGAGGCATATAAGGTCGTTGATGAGTGTAACTGCGGCGGTGAAGAAGGCAACGGAGCTTGTTACAGCTGCCTTTGTAATTATGAAAATCAGCGTGTTCACGACAGACTTAACAGAGGGCTTGCGAAGCGTTACTTAGCAGAAATACTAGAACTTGACTAATCTGAACTAGAGTATGTTCATATAAATCTTTACAAATCAGCGTA
>DEBW01000048.1:0-1985 GCA_002348905.1 Ruminococcus flavefaciens
ACAGCTTACGTTTACCGTTTAGTGCATGATGTAGCACAGTTTTTTCTGAGCCGTCCACGCCGCTTCGGTAAGAGCTTGCTTATTTCAACGTTGAAAGCCTACTGGGAGGGGAAGAAGGAACTTTTCTCAGGACTTGCTATTGAAAAGCTGGAGGCTGATAATGCCGAGGCATGGCAGCCATATCCTGTTTTTTACTTTGACTTCAATGGTGAAAATTATGAAATAACTCCTGTTGAAGATGTTATTGTCAAGCATCTGAAACGCTGGGAGGAAATCTATGGTATAACTGATACAAGTGTAACTCTTGGTGACCGTTTCCAGAAAGTTCTGATAACAGCCAATGAAAAGACAGGTAAGCGCTGTGTAATGCCATATGATTTTGATAATTGTGGCGAATTCAACGCAATTAATGCCGCTTTATTAGACAAAGCAGAACCTAGCAATTTGGTTATTGTATCCACTAAGAGGACGAAGTATTCTATAATGGAGCCATGCGATAATTGCAAAGCACTATATGGTGGGCATATTAATTACTTTATCACGAACTAATAAATTAATAGTGAACGAAAGTGGAGGTTACGTGATGAGTAATACTGAAAAAATACTAATTTCTTCTGGCTGGATGCCGAGCAGATGCATCAATATTGATTCTTACATGGAATGGTTTATCAGCGAAGGCTATTCACCAACCGAAAGCATAAAAAGATTTTTACAAGAATTTGGAGGATTGACAATTTCAATACCTTGTAAAAAAACGTTCGACCAGGGGACTACAACAAGGAAGATAATTATAGATCCAGAAGAAAATGGATTTGAGTACGAATTCATACACAAGTACAATTCTTATTTTAAAGAGCAATTATTTCCTATCGGTACATCAAAAAGTACAATTGATTATTTCATGGATACAAATGGAGCAATATATGCGATATTTGGCGATGTAGGCGCAAAATGGGGAAATTCCATTTATGAGGTAATATCAAGGATTTCAAATGGAGATTTACTAAAATTTGTGAAGCTTTATTGAAATTGCTAAATTGCTTCATTCTAAAGTAACGCAAAACGGGGCTGCAACTGTCAAAGTGAATCAAAGTGAATCACTCTGGCAGCCGCAGCCTCTAAAAATATATTTTACACTTCAATCTCCATGCCGTTCCGCAGCGTGAAGGTCAGCTTGCCGTCTGTTCCCACAGCTGCTTTCTCCACAAGCAACAGCCAGAGCTTTCCGTCAAAGGTGTCGGTCACAATACCCTTGTTACTTAGCGTCCGAATTAGCCCTTCGAGCAGTTCTGTAATTATACTCAATTGTGATTATATTACTTAGCAATTATATTATAACGCGCTATTATACATTTGTCAAGATCTTGCAAAAAGAAACAGGACAGCGAAACTGCCCTGTTTTTATATTTTAGTGTCCTTTCAGGTATTAAATCAACTCAAGTCTTTTTAGTATTTTTCGATCAACCTCAATTTTTTTACTGAAATATTCAAGATTGCACTCACCATCGGTTTCTTTTTCTATCTTCTTCATTTGAGCAAACACCTCTTTAAGGGTATCATATTCTCCGATAACCTCTACCCCATCATAAGTATTAAGAAGAATAAACTCCTTTTTCATAATATACTTATTTATTTGCTCTTTTATTTCATCAGGAAGGCTGTCACACCCGCCAAAAGCATTATTGCCAATACTCGTAACACTGTCAAGTATATTAATGCTTGTAAGGCTTTCACAACCTTCGAACGCCCTATCGCCTATACTTGTAACGCCGTCAGGTATGTTGATGCTTATTAGGCTTTTGCACCCTACGAAAGCCAGATTGCCTATACTTGTTACACCATCGGGGATATTAATGCTTGTAAGACTTATACAACCGCCAAAAGCTCCATGATCTATAATTGTTATACCATCGGGTAGATCAATGCTTTTGAGGCTCTCACAAGAAGAAAAAGTTTCACTTTCTATACTTGTTACACCATCGGGG
>DEBW01000048.1:1998-2140 GCA_002348905.1 Ruminococcus flavefaciens
CGGGGATATTAATGTTTGTCAGGTTTACACAGCCTTCAAAAGCATTATAGCCTATACTTGTAACACTGTCAGGTATATTAATGCTTGTCAGGCTTTCGCACCCACCAAAAGCATTATTACCTATACTTGTTACACCATCGGG
>DEBW01000048.1:2155-12763 GCA_002348905.1 Ruminococcus flavefaciens
CGGGGATATTAATGTTTGTCAGGCTTTCGCACATATCAAAAATACTATCGCTTATACTTGTTATGCCGTTGGGGATATTAATGCTTGTTAGACTTTCGCACCCACTAAAAGCACTATCACCTATACTTGTTACACTGTCGGGTATGTTAATACTTGTAAGGCTTCCACAGTCACTAAAAGCACTCTCACCTATACTTGTTACGCCATCGGGGATATTAATACTTGTAAGGCTTCCACAGCTATCAAAAGCATTATTACCTATACTTGTTACGCTATCAGGCAACTTGATACTTTTTAGGCTTTCACACCGTGCGAAAGCATAATCGTCTATACTTGTAACTCCACTTGGTATAACTACTTCTGTAACTCCATTTTCTTTTTTATAATTTGTCAGCACACCATTTTCTATTTCAAATCCCATAACAAATTCCTCCTCTCAGTCTGTATTGCCCATATAAACATCACATTCAAACCGCTCATTTTTGAGGTCGTCCATAAAAGCATCATAGAGCTTTTCAGGATCATCGACCTTTTCAAGCGGAACGAATTCGCCGATAATATCAAGGAACTTCTCGCCCATTTCGCTGATGTCATATTCTTTGTCGCTTCCGCCGTAATCCTCATCTCCGTCATACACCTCAGGAGCATAACTGTCGCAGTATAGTCCGTCGTGCGGGCAGCTTATATCAGCATAAAGCGAATCGCCGTGTATGCTCACATCGCTTGCAGGTCTGTCGGAGTTCCGGCTATCATAGCTAAAACCGTTTTTCTCCATTTGTTCCGTAAGATACTTGCAGAACTCAGAGTTGTTGAGCCTGTATGTAACAAAGCTCGAACTGCTCGAATTTGTAACAAAGTCTGTACGTATTTTCATAAAATTTCCTCCTTATTTTACAGCATAAAGCTGATTTTTATTTGTACTCGGACATAGTGCCACATCTGGCACAAGCGGACATCCGCCCATGCAGAATTCCCTGTCAGGACAATCAGGACATGACTTTCTCAGGCTGTCACGGAATGCCTCAAACTGCGGACTGTCCCACGCCTCACGGATAGACTTGTCCCTCAGCGATACGCCGTATTTTTCAACACGGTCAAAGCTGCACGGTGACATTATCATCTCGCTTGAAATATAGCATGAGTAGCGTCCACCCTCGCAGGTATCAAGGGTGACTTTTGCTATATTCGGACAGAAATTGACTATCATCGGCACACTGCACGAATCAAAGCCTATCTTGAACGACTGCTCCTTTTCATTGACGAGCCGGCAGAATTCTTGCAGCAGCGGCTCGTCCGGAGCTATCATATTTTCACGCTCGCCCTGTCCGACAGGCTTGTGCATAAGGAATATGACTGCATTTATACCCTCAGCAAAACCTTTCCCCGACAGCCTTTCGACTGCCTCTTCTATCGAATTTTTCGACAGGACGTAGTGTATATTTGTCCTGCAACCTGCGTCCACAAAACGCTTTATTGCGCCATCTGTATATTTGCTGCGATACCAGCTTACCGCAACAGCACCGCAGTATTCCTTAGTAAGTCGGATCTGTTCGTCTGTCATACCAAAACCTGATGTCGTATAGTTTGGCACAAGGTCATTTTCACGGCATATCTGCAATATTCGCTCAAATTCCTCATGCTGGTTCGGGTCACCTCTGCCGCCGAGAGCAAGCTGATTGGTGATATGGCGGCACTGCTTGGCTATGCTCTCGAAGTCTTCGACTGCCATATCAGGCTTCTTCACAGAGTAGCCGCTCTGATAGCACTGTACTCCTGCTGCCTTGCAAAGACCGCTCTCACCGTGGATGCAGTGTCCCATGATGCCAACATCAATTAAATGAGGAAATGATGCCATGAACGGATCTATTCCGGTGTCTTTCCCGTTTTCATCAAGAATACCGGTACGCATATAAAAACCGTTCTCTGTATCAAAAAAATATTTGTAACTGTACTTTTTGTCATGTACGGAATATTTCACTTTTCATTCTCCCATTGTGTCCTTTCAAAGGCATTCTCAGCAATATCAATTTCGTGGTCCGGCAGATGCACTTTTTTCAGCTTCTTACACCCTGCAAACGCCATTGAAGCGATTTCCTTTATAGAATCTGGAATTACGATCTCCTCCAGTTCCTCGCAATCCAGAAAAGCACATTCTCCAATATATTCCAGATGCTCCGGAAAGACGATTTTCTTTAGAGAAGAACAGCCAGCAAACGCATTGATGCCGTCTTCCCCGATGGATTTGAGAGCAGCCGGCAAATGCAATTCTTCAAGGCTTTCACAATCAACAAAAGTACACTCTTTTATCTCAGTGATATGATCGCTAAGTCGTACTTTTTTCAATGCACAGCAGCCCTGAAAAGCTCCCGCATCAAGTGAAGTAATTGTGTCGGGCATGATGATCTCTTGCAGGCTTTCACAATCACTAAAAGCCTGTGAACCTATGCTTTGAAGTCCATCCGGAAGATTGATTTTTTCAAGACGGATAAACCCGTCGAACGTTTCATCATAAATGATTTTGATTCCCTGTGGAAGGATGATCTCCTTCGCTGTTTTTTCTGTATCATAAAATGCTGCGTCGCAAATGCCAATCACATTTTCAGGTATTCTTATGACATCATCAGTTAAGTTACACTTTACAAGCCAGCCGCCAATGATCAGCATATTGTTGCATTCTTTTTCAATTTTAGAATCCATAAATGCAAATCCATCAATGTATTCCAAATTATGAGCAATATTCACTTCTGTCAAATCAGGCATTTTGTAAAAAGCCGCAGGTCGAAGTTCTTCTACACTATCCGGAAGATCAATCATCGTGATACCTGCAATTTCCCTAAATGCACTTGATTTAATTGTTTTTATCCCCTCGGGTACTGATACTTTGCTTTCATTTCCTGACGGAAAATATTTGATAAGTTCGTCTTTATATACCTTGAATCGGCTTTCATCATATTTCCCGGACGTTGAGACAAGGAGTTCCGGAATTCCCAAGCCATTCAGCGTATCTTTTATGGCGAAATATATATCTGCTTCACTCTTATCGCAGACAGTCTCTCCGAATTTCAGCGCATCAAAATAATGCTGTACAGCAGATTCATCCTTGCTTTTTATGTTGATGCCAAGCTGTGAAAATGCAAAGTCATGCAACATCGGGATCATGATCGAATTGACAGAAAACGACATTTCATATTTGTCTGCGATCTTCTGATGAAACAGATTCCAGAAATAAAACAGGAAAAAACTGCTTGCCTTTTTTACAAGCTGTGACTGACCTTCCTTCATTTTATCTGAACTAACCGGAACAGCCATAATTCCGCCAAGGTCTAAGTGCATTGAATCCGGAGAAGCATTGCCCTGTGCATCCTCCGAGAAAAACATTCCACGTAATTTCCAGAAGTTGAACGCACTTGCAATATCAGCTTCAATATCTTCGTAAGGCAACAAATCAAAATCCGATTTTCTTTTATTTCTGATCGTTTCGCATACATCACTCGCATGAGCTGCTGCCACAAAAAAGTGAAATACGCTCTTGTCATCAAGGTGTTCCGTCTGCATATATTCTGTCATACCATCCGTAAGCTGCACAAGTGTATCAGCGCTGTAATACGGCTGATTCATCACTTCTTCCCATGTGTTCATAAATATTTCCTCCTAAAATCCAATTCTTCTCTTGCCGTTGGATATATCCGACGAATTAATTTTTTCACTGAATGTATGTGTGTCACAGATGGTTTATCTGTATTTTCTATTATCGTTGGCATCTTATTACGGACGAGTTTATTGTGGGCCCTCAAAATCAACTCCTTGAATCTACTTTCTGATTTTGTTTCCATCTCCGATATTCTTCTTTCATACAAATACCACACGGACGATATCCTACAGAGATTGCAGTTTCTTCATCAGCAAAAAATACTCTGTACTTTACGTAATTACCTTTTGCGATGTGTCTGAGTGCAGAAGGGCAATCAAGTCTTCCATATATTTTGAGTTTTCTATGCCCTCCAAATGTCCCCGGATCATCAGAAAGGTATTCTTTTCCATCTTTACCTATTAATTTATATTGCTTCATGGTATCTCAATTAAAATAGTCTTCATCAATCTTGTAAATTGATATTTGCTCTGTTACCGTTGCGCCTGCACCATAATCAAGCATAAGGTCAGTTAATTTATCGCCATCAATTAAAATGACACTTTTGATTGATCGATCTGCTTCATTTTGAGAGTCATCTGTAAATGAAGATGTTGTTATAAAAACACCTTTCTGATATTTTTCAAGAGCTCCTATAAATTGCTGAACATCACTAAACGGAACTTTATCGGTTACTTTTTTCCTTTTAGCTTGAATTAAGATCTTACTCAAACCAAGAGGATCTTCTTTTATTATACCATCAACACCGCCATCTCTTGTTCGTTTGGTTACAATCCCGGATTTTCTATCATAACCATAGTCCATCTTGAGTAACAAATCAACTACCATTTTTTCGAAGAAATAAGAATCGTTAGCAAGTATCATATCAAGGAGCTGTAACTTCAGATTTTGCCTATGCTCTGTATAAGCAGCTATCATCTTCTCTTCTGGAAGCATTTCACTTAAATCTGTTTCCTTATTATCAGATTTCACAGATTTAAGATTCTGAGAAAGCAATTTCATACACCAATTCTACTACTGTTGTAGAATCTTTACCACCACTGTATCCTATTATCCATGTTCTTTCATCAGACTTATAAACATACTTTATCTCATCTATGAGTTCTTCATAGGTATTTTCTTCAAAATAGCTATTCATTTTTTCTCAACCGTTTCTTCTAATTTGTATAGTTATACATATTATATTTTATCACAAATAGTTCATTTTGTCAATTCTGAATAATATTATTTAGCATATTTTAACACCATACAAAAGAAAGAGAACTTAGCTTTTATTGAAATAAAGTATACAATGTTCAGAGTGTTGATGACAAAAGCTAAGTACACACTAATTCAATACCACATCATGCTTCATCACGATAAAATCTTCCCTGCAGCCTTTACACTGCAGGGAGCTTTTCAAAGGAGTTATTTTATGCCAAATTGATAACAATTTAATAAAGAAGTTATTTATCCGACCATGTTCTTGAAAATGTATCTACTGAGAGAATCAGCAGTAATCTTATAGTTTCTGCCAAACTTCGCAGCATCAAGCTCTTTCTGTCTTATGAGCTTATATACTGTTTTCGGACATACAGTAAGATAATCTGCTGCTTCTCTGACAGTAAATATATCTTTCTGTTTGACAAAAATTATTGAATCCATGTTTTCACCTCCGATGTATGATTTAAGGAGAGCGTGTATTACGCTCTCCCCATTTTCTTGGTTATATACGCATCAACTGAATCGGCAGGGACTTTTATCCTGTTACCTTCCTTATAGCCTTCAAGTTCGCCTCTGCGAATAAGCTTATAGAAAAGTGAACTGCCAATCCTGAGCTGCTTCATAACCTCGTCACGGGTAAGAATTTTTTTGTTCATGATGAATCCTCCAAGTGGCTGTTTAAACCTGTATCTGCAACAGCTGACCTCTGCTGCATTATATATATGTCGTTTTATTGAAGTGGCTTTCGGTGTTTTTTATCTTCACACATTTTGGTTTTCACACTTGTAACTTTTCCCCACGTATTGACATAAATACCTCTCCTGCTCTATAATAGAAGTATCATAACCGTGAGGAGGTCTGCGCATGAAAGTACATAGGATAATTGCCATAGCCGCTGCGGCTGTTCTTGCTGTACCAACATACTCATCAGCGGCAGCAAGCGAAACAATCCACAGGATAGTCGGATATCTTCCTGACTGGAATTATCGTCCATTCAGCGAGCTTGACCTCAGTCAGCTTACTAATATAAATATTGCCTTTTGTAATCCTGATGAGAATGGAAGTCTATACTGTAATATCCCTGAAAGTAAGCTGAAAACATTATCTCTGAAGCTCCTTTGTCCTCTTGTTTACTCGGTCAAAACGTTCCTGCGCTTTGCGGAGGTTATTCTCTTTTTTGTAATCTCATACGACCATCTACTATCAGATATTTGACATACTTGATTATTTTTTCTTAATATGTTATATTTATATGTGTATTAGTACCTATTATTTTAGAAAAGGGGGCGGTAATATGAGTTCTAAGAAGAGAAAAAAAGGAAATAATACTAAAGAGTATTTTCCAAAAGTTCATAGTCATACTTACCATAAAGGCACATTATATGAATACGCATACATAGCAGGATCGGGAACAAAACGTAGTAGAAACAAGTGTATCCACTATGAATGTGGATCAAAATGGTGCAACATACTACAAGTTTCGTGTGTTGGTCCGTCAAATAGTATTTGCACACATTATGCAACTAATAGAAAAGAGGAAATGGAGTCTAATGCCCGAAAAATAAGTATTAGCACTTCCAATTCTATTAAAATGATTCCCATTGATAAGATTGTTCTTGATGGTGAGACAAAAATCCCTACTTTGGCAGACGTTAATGATGAAAAAGGTTTCTATTGGGAGAATAGTGTATTTTCCGCTCCAGTATTAGTAGCTCAACAATCTAACAGATACATACTTAAAGATTCTGCACAAGTATTCTTTGCTGCACGTAATTTAGGAATACCAATGGTACCATGTGAATTTTATACTAATGAAGATACAGCACGCAAACTCAAGTATATTAGAACCATAGGTAAAAAAGTATATTTACGTGAGTATAATAAAAATGGAAGGATAATAAATTTTTCATATTACAAAGTTTTTGTTGCTTTGAATGGCGGAAAAACTATATCCTACGATATTCATGAGGCTTTGGCTAAATCTCTAATACAGTTTATTTAAAATCTCATTCTTCAGTCGGTTTAGTGGTTATTAAGCGGTACATATAAGTGTCTGTCGGGAATTGGTCTGTAAACGGAAGGAGTACCTTATCATAACGGATTCTCTGTAGCCCATAGGGAATCTTTCACTTAACAGGTTATCTAAACTGATATCAAAATCCAAGTCAATCCCCTCTTTCGATCTTACTAAGAATATACTCCTGATCATAATCTAAGTTTACATCGCCTGTAATTTCTTTTGCGATATTTTTTATCTGTGTTTCCTGTTCCTTAGTCATTTTTCTTTCCTCCTGTAGTATTATTCTCGATCCACTCGGTAAGACGCTCACGTGAAACCACTCTGCGCTTACCGATCTGAGTTGTCGGAAAATCATCCTGCTTCAGCAGTTTATAGCAAGATGCAATCGATATCCCCAAGTGTTCACTCATGTCTTTAGCTGCAAGCAGCTCAGGCATTTCAGATGTTGTTTTGTTCTGTTTCATTTCATAACCCTCCTTTTTGATTATTTGAAATCATCCACAACCTTAGCAAAGATCATAGAATCTTTCATTATACAATAGTTGTATTGATTGTTTTGTTTACTATTTAAATCAACTTTTTTCGCTTCTGAGCCGTTACGCTGTATCATGTAATTCCTCAGCTCTGTTATTACTTCGCTTAGTTTACTGCGATGAACTTCCTATAAAGCGTGTTCTGCATCTTCTAACCAATCTGGCATTGATATCCCCCCACTACAATTGTTATGCTAATTATACTTCAAAACCATACACTCGTCAAGATTACGGGAAATACTTCTAATAGTATTATTTTAACCTGCTAATGCTGTTGACTTTTTCCTAGTCGGCAATAACGTCGGCAGAATCAAAGCTTATACAGTTCAATTCTTCGGGAAGAAAAAAGAAAAAAGCATACCACTAATGCCACCTGTCATCGGTGAATGTGGTATGCTTTCTTCATTCTCAAATATTTTTGTTTACCATGGTAAACAAGCAATTTTGTCTATTTTTCGTAATTTTGATTCAATTTGTTAACCTAAGTAAACAAACTCTATAGGAAACCTTCGGTTTCTACACCCAAAACTTTACTGCCGACGTACAGCAGCAAAACTACACTCGCCGACGGATTCGCCGACGAACAACAGCCAATGCGAACCTCAAGATCTCCGTGCGACAAAATGTGTGATTTTTGGCGATATAAAAATAAATAACCCCAATGTTCAAGCAAACATTGGGGTATTTTCTGGTTGCGGCGGCTGGATTTGAACCAACGACCTTCGGGTTATGAGATGCCAAGATAACATATTAAACTATATCATCTTAACGTATTTTAGCCACATAACCATGTTTTATATCATGAAAAACCTGGGATATTTTATTAATTTCACAGTAATTTCACTACTGTAAGGGTACGGGTAAGGGTATAATTCTTACCTCTTTTCTATATTGATTATAGCATCAATATCATCAATTGTCAAACAATTATATATATTTTTTATTTTAATTTAGAATATATTTAATTATGTATGGATACTTTGTTTTTACTGATTCAAAGTAAATATTTTATCTTATTTCTTTTGGCATAACCGAAGCAATCCTTGCAACTGTTCCTTCTGTCTTATACGCCTCGGCAAGTTTAGTTTTTGTGTATCTGAACACAGTATCCTTTGTGATATCAGTAAGATAGGAAGTATAGAACTCTTCCCAACTTATATAGCTTTCACTGTCAGCATGAAGATATGTTTCTTCAACAACAGATTTAGGCACATCTGTAAGATCAGCACTCAAAATCAGATATTCAAACGATTCCGGTGCATAAAGTACACAGTGAATGCTGCTTGTTTCAAGATATCTGGTTACTTTTCCAATCTCTGCACCAAATGCTGCACCATCCACTATTGCAAGAATCTTCTTGTCCTGTGCATTGCGGATACTATCATACACATTGCTCTTAACATTAGCAGAAACGCACTTTCCCTGATACAAAGTATCAAAGAACTCAAAACCTGAATTTGAATCTTCTGTGATCACCAGTTCAGGGATAAAAATCTTTCCATAATCAAAATGATACAGCTTATACATTTCATTATAGATGCGATGATATATCTTATATTTCTGATTATCAGAAACATTTCTGAGTCCATATATCTCATCTACACTATACGGAAGCTGACTCAGATCATCTCTCGTAATGATCACAAAATAATTATCCGAACCTCTGACCATTTCTGCGAAACGCTTTGACTTTACAAAAGCCGCAGTTTCATCTATAAAGACGATATACTTGTGCATTGCAGATAGTCTCAGTTCCCAGTCAACAGCAGTCAGTACAGTACATTTCGCATCACATTTGAGAGTAATACCTGATGATGTACCATTTGCTTCATGCTCGCCTATCAGTCGTATCAGTTCTGTTTTTCCTGCGGCACTATTTCCTGCAGTATAGTGATATTACGCTTAACTGTCAGGAAATAGTGGATCTTGTTATTATATATCTCAATATCAAACTTTCCAACCATAGCTTATTACCTTATAACAAATGATTATCAAGAACCGCTTCGTTCAGTTCTTTCATCGTGTGGACAGTCTGATGCAGATTAACGATCTCAATATCAAAATTATCGCTGCCGAAATCCATAAGATAACCAAGCCTTATGGTCAGATCCTTTTTCTGTGCGATCTTCAATATCCACGACGCACAGTTATCACCGCAGGCTGAGGCATTGAAAATATGCTCTGAATCAAAATTCATCAGCATAAGCGTTTTCACGCCGCCTGATAATCTTTCGGTCGGTATTGCGCCGAGAAAAGGACTGTCGATAAGTCGCGGACCTATAACATCCGAGCCGTCAATATCCTTTATCATTTCTTTTGAAAGAGGATCTGTGATCCACTCTTCTTCGTAGCTGTTATTAAAGAATACATCCGGATTAAAGATATATTCAGGTGTATCAGGTTCTCCATAATATATGTGAAGCATGGATTCTCCTCCTTTCATCATACGATAATTGTAACTGAATTAGCAGTTTTCATTAATCTTAACCATACAGGATTTTCCGCAGAACGCAATACCGTACTTGATTATCTTCTTGTAGCTTTCCTGTTTCAGTTCAGCTTCATATCTGTTTTCTTCTATCTGAGCAAGTGCTTCATCGCAGAGGCTTTCAAGTTCGCTGAAATTCTTTGTATCTTTTACCTCTATTATAATTGCAAGCTCACGCTTACGTTTTTCCATGAGCAGCAAATCAGGTCTTCCGTCACCGCTCTCACGGTTTGATTTAAGTGTATACCCCTTGAATCCCGATAACAAGCCTGTCAGGAAGCCATGATAATACTGTTCTTTCTCATCGTAATAGCTGATCGTTTCATCAAGCCAGTCACAGATAATATCTTCAATTCTTGTAACGTTCCCATTAAGCAACGATTCAAACAGTTCCAGTCTCGGATCAGCTTCAAGTTTTTCATCAAACCATTGTAGAA
Source organism: Ruminococcus flavefaciens (assembly GCA_002348905.1). Taxonomy (GTDB): domain Bacteria; phylum Bacillota; class Clostridia; order Oscillospirales; family Ruminococcaceae; genus Ruminococcus; species Ruminococcus flavefaciens_O. Next base: position 12,486 of record DEBW01000048.1, read on the forward strand.
TTGAACGCTGATATATCGTTCTTATTTCAACATTCGGTATCACAAGGTCAGCATGAAGAATATCATTAATATTTCTCAGATTCACGCTTTTAAGATAGCCCGTAAACAACAGAAAACTCCATATCTGCTTTTTATCTTCATCAATATCTGCATAAACAGAGTCCTCATAAATCGGTACACAGATACTCTCTCCGCTCATGAGTTCTTCAACCTTTTCACGAACTGAATCATCTGATTCGGTTATAAGCTTACGAATCACAGAATTTGAACTTGTATTG
>DEBW01000048.1:12824-16989 GCA_002348905.1 Ruminococcus flavefaciens
TCACAGAATTTGAACTTGTATTGTTCCAGAACGGTTTGGGTGGATGAACTTTGTTCTCCATTGCATAACTTATATAGTTTAAAACGCTCCATGGATTGTATATCTCGGTCTCACCGAACATATATCCATCATACCATCTTTTTATCTCATCATATTCATCTGAGATACCATAATATGCTGTAAGTTCCTTTACTTCATATTCAGTAAAGCCGTAGTACTGAGAAAAAGCATTATCAATAACAGGATATATACGTAAATTATTCAGCCCTGTGAATATACTTTCTTTCGATATACGCAGACAGCCCGTAAGAACAGCCAATTCAAGGGATGAATTGGTTTTTAATGCACTTTCAAAAACTGAACGTATCAGATTCACCATAGGCTCATAGAACCCATTGAAATAAGCTGTTTCAAGAGGAACATCATATTCATCTATCAGTATTATAACTTTTTTCTCATAAACTGATGCAAGACAATCGGACAATAACTTCAAACTTGAAAAATAGACTTTATCTTCGGCTCTGCCATTACATATATCTTCAAAAACAATCTTATCAGAAGGACTTATATTTTCAGATTTGAATATATCCCTGTGTCTCCAGAATTCATCTTCAACTATTTTTTTGAAAACAGATAATGCCATTTCATAGTTTGCCTGTTTCATTCCCTTTAACGATATACTGATAACAGGATACTGCCCCATATGCGAAAGATACTTCTCCCCTGCTTTCGATATAGCAAGATCATTGAAAAGATATGTGTTGTCCTGATCTGATTTTTCAAAGAAATAACGGAGCATACTCATATTCAAGGTCTTACCGAATCTTCTCGGACGAGTCAGCAATGTTACCTTTGCACCGTTGTTGAGTATATCTCGTATCATCAAGGACTTGTCAACAAAATAACAGTTATTGTCAACTATATCCTTCAAATCTTCCCTTCCTATCGGTATCTTCTTGAGTTCAGTCATATTATCGCCTCACTTTAAGCTTTTCTTATGATTAGTATAACATATGAATGCTTATAAATCAAGTATCAGTTATATTTAGTGGTTACGCTGCAAGTCCGCCTTGTTTGAGAGCAGTGTAATTTTATAGGTTAGTAAAACAAAAAACTCCGCACTTTTTGAAATTTACATTTTCTTGTACATATGTTATCATAATTACAGAAGAACGAAGCAATTATCTGAACGGAGGATGATATTATGGATAGGAACAATGTTATCAAGCTCGTGGTTCTTGGTCTTGTGATCGCTTACGTTGCATCCCCAATCGACCTTGCACCCGGACCTATTGACGATGTTATAGTACTCCTTATGGGAGCAGCAGTCTATCCATTCAATGTATGATATAAAGCTGACCGAAAACATCTGGAATGAAAAAAAGTCCCCAGCAGAAATGCTGGAGACCAAACGCTGTAAACAACCAATAATCGTTGAAATATCTGATGATATCAACACTCTTGCACGTGCAAATATCCTATTCTCAATGTATGATACTATAATTACAGAAAGTGAAGGAAAATATCAACTTGAAATAGAATACTATGATTATGAGATAAACGAGTTGATTAAGAACCTTATCTCTTTCGGTCCATATATCAAGGTTATATCTCCGACTGAAATAGTCGATAGTATAAAAAAGATAATTATGAATAAAAGCTTGGTATAGTTTTTTATATTATACACTGCACAAGTGGAAAAGTCAATATTTTGGCTTATAATGGTCTTCCAGCCATGAACCTTTGTGTATATCTTGTGTTTTAGTATAGTCGAATACTTCCGGCTCAACATCAAAGAATCGCTTTACCCATTCTATTGATTCTTTTACGTTTTCCTCATTATTGAAACCGGGGATGCGAGGTATACGGAAGTGGATTTTTGAGGCATCAACTAAATCTTCGAGCCGAATTAAATTATCAATGAGATTATGAATAGAAACTCCAGTATATTTCTTATAAATCGACCAATTGGAATCTTTGATATCTATTATCCATTCATCAATGTCATTAAGTACAGGCTCAACATACCTCCAAGGGACATTCAGCGAAGTCTCAACCCGTATCTTCCAGTCGGGATCAGCACGTTTGCAGACTTCATGGATAAATGCAGACTGTAATAACGGCTCACCACCGCCAAACGTTACGCCTCCGCCTGACATCTTGTAATATATATCATCCTTTCTGAGAATTCTGACAAGCTCGGCAGGAGTATATTCTCCTCTTGGCACACTTTCACTGTAATCCTCTTTTTCGTGGCAGAAATCATTAATGCAGTATTTGCAGTGCAGAGGACAGTCAAAGAACGCAACAAGTGTTGTCACGCCCTGTCCGTCTGTTCCCATTCTCAGCCTTGATATTCTCATTATATCACCGATCATTTGTCTCCCTCCTAAATACCTAATTCTGGAAATAGCATACCCAAATCAAAATCACGATGAGCTTCATCATTTATGTTATTGCTTGAAAAGTCTATCTTTGCTTCGAACTGAGGATATACACGTTCATCCTTAGGTATCTTTTTCATCTGCTCATAAAGGTACTTTGCTTCACGGTCACATTTATCACAGGTTCCGGCACACGGTCCTATAGAAGGGCATTCCTCACTTTCAAACGGGATATTATTTGCTTCCGCAAGAAGCAATCTCTGTTCTCTTAGCATATTACAAAGCTTTTTGCCGTCTGTTCGTGCAATTGGTCTTTCAATTTAATTTTTGGTATATTCACTTTTTTCAGGATATGAAGAACGAACTAACATTCCAAGAGTCCACATACTTCTATAAGGTTCAAACTCTAATTCTTTATTGTTGGGAATATGGTCAATATCTAACTTGTCAAAGCCCTCTTTAAGTGGTATATAACTGCATGATACAAAATCATAGAATTTATGTCCTTCTTTACAGTTTTTATTGATATCATTCAGAATACCAATCATACTGCTTTCAAGGAAATCTCTAACGTAATCATAGGCTTTTCCGATAGTTGCAGGCTGTCCAAGCACTTTAAATGCCTGATTGCTATCATAATACAAAAGAGAAGTCACAGCTGAAAGGTCGGATATCATCTGATGATACGCATTTGCCTTTATTCTGTCTTCAAAATCCCATGGAGATATTGTGATCATATGGATACGATTATATTCGATAAGGTCTTTCAGTACATAAAACGGATAAAGTGAACGAGGATCATTATCCGTAAGAAATACAATATCATCATGATATCCTAAGCATCTGTTAAGTTTTCCAGCAACAGACGCAAGAGCATCAAGTTTTGAGTCACCAATACCATATTTCATACTTTTCTTTTTAGTGTACGGCGATATAAAACATTCATATTTATCAGTGACAGCTTTACCATTAAGACATACAACAAGAATAGTATCCTTGAACTGTTCCCAAAAAGGATCATCTATGTCCCACAGCATGCTGTTATCAGTCATTATTAGTCTCATTTAATTTCTCCTGTTAAAATATAATTGACTGGTAAAACCATGCACACCGATAAGGGTTTACACGTACTTGTTACTTAAGCTATACTGAAAGCAGTAATTGGACTGACGGATTTCTCCTTTGGACAAAGCACCCGTGATTAAGACTGTCATCCATGCTTTCATTATAGCGTTTGGTTTATGCAGGTTGATCCACAGTATGTGCGTTCGTGTCACCAAACAGATTGAACAGGCAATGAGTAAAGTGTGGTTTGCCCGATTACTTATTCCTTATTTAATGGAATTGAATATATCTTCCACTCTGAACACGGATCAAATGACTCATTCAAAAGAACATTAAAATACTCATCATAGGTCCGACATTTTGAAGAAACCATACTTTGATGTTTAAGGAGGTTTTTAGTTACCTGTTTAAACTGTTCGTTATATTCTATCGTTCCTGACTCATATCGCTTTAATTTGTCATATTCACTCCTTAATATATCTCCTATTCTTAAACGCATCATATATTCCCCCATTGGTAAACTTTACATTCATTGTACCACAAGATTCAATAGCTTTCAAGAGCATTTCAATAATTGAGGTCAAATAATCATTTTATTCACAAATATATAAAATAACAACCCCCTAAACGTACCTGTTTAGGTAATGTCATTAAGCCAACCGTATAAATGGAAGTAATTAGGAGTATGTTCGAGGTAATAATGCATACTCCTGATG
>DEBW01000128.1:0-9214 GCA_002348905.1 Ruminococcus flavefaciens
GAAATGAGCGCTTACGAAGTAACAGATGCAGTTGTTGATGCAATCAATTCTGACAAGTACGACGTTATTATCCTCAACTACGCTAACTGCGACATGGTTGGTCATACAGGTATATTCGACGCAGCAGTAAAGGCTGTTGAGGCTACTGACGAGTGCGTTGGACGTATGGTTGACGCTATTCTCGCAAAGGGCGGTGCAGCTCTTATCACAGCAGACCACGGTAACGCAGACAAGATGATGGAAGCTGACGGCAGTCCGTTTACAGCTCATACAACAAACCCTGTTCCTCTCATCGCTGTAGGCGTTGAAGGCAAGCTTGCAGAGGGCGGCGTACTTGCTGACCTTGCACCAACAATGCTTGATATCATGGGCGTTGAGCAGCCTGCTGAAATGACAGGTAAGTCACTCTTAGTAAAATAATCGTTCATATTCGGGGCGGACTTGATGTCCGCCCTGATGATGATTTTATAGTTATATAAAGCTAACCGGAAAGGGGATATTTTTGAAAAAGATCAGCTTAGGTTTGATACTTACAGCTTTTATCGCTCTTGTTTCTTGCGGCAGTCAGGCGCAGCCAGTCAGCAGTATGAGTGAAAAGGACGTTTTCGCTATGGACACTTTCATGACCATGAAGGCTTACGGCACTGACAGCGATAAAGCTCTTGAAAAGGCTGAAAAGCGCATAATACAGCTTGAAGATGAACTATCAGTTACAAAGACTGACAGTGATATCAGCCGTATAAACAGTGCCGGTGGTGAAGATGTAGAAGTATCAGATGATACTGCCGTACTTGTAAAAGCAGCTCAGGATTACGGAAAACTGACAAACGGAGCTTTGGACGTTACGGTATATCCGGTTCTTGCTGAATGGGGATTCACCACAGGGGAGTATCATATTCCGGATGAAGATACAATTAAAAGTCTGCTTGAAAATGTCGGATATGAGAATATATCTCTCAGCGGAAATACAGTTCAGATACCTCCGGAGTACCAGATAGACATGGGAGCGCTTGCAAAGGGATATACCGGCGACATGATAATGGACATATTCCGTGAAAACGGCGTGACATCCGGTATTATAAGTCTCGGAGGAAATATCCAGACTATCGGCAAGAAGCCTGACGGCTCACAGTGGAGAGTTTCAGTGCGTGATCCGTTCTCACCTGACGATAATCTGTGCATACTTGAAATATCTGATAAAGCGGTGATAACCTCCGGAAATTACGAGCGCTTTTTTACAGGCGATGACGGTAAGAACTACTGGCATATCATTGATCCGAATGACGGCTATCCGGCTGATAACGGTCTTGTTTCGGTGACGATAATAGGGGAGAATGGTCTTATGTGCGATGCCCTTTCGACTGCGCTTTTCTCTGCCGGCACTGAAAAGGCAAAGACATACTGGAAAGAGCATGGGGATTTTGACATGGTTCTTGTTACCGATGATAAGCATATCATCTACACAGACGGACTTTCAGGAAGTTTTGAAAATGTCAGCGGACTTACAGACGAGGTGCTAACTCATGACTAAGGGAGTTAAAATATGCCTTGCTGTTGCTGTAACCATTTTTATTGCAGCGGCTGTGTCTGCTTTATGGCTCTATCGTCCGGCTGAGAGTACGTGGGTTGAGATAACTCAGGACGGAAAGGTGCTGTACAAGTTTGACCTTGCAACATTCGACGATGAACAGGTGCAAAGGATACGCATTGATTCTCCTGACGGAGGATACAATATAATCGAGATAGGCGAAGGGAACACCATAAGGATATCCGAGGCGGACTGTCCCGACAAGACCTGCGTAAAAACGGGAGTTCTCCGCTCAGAGGGCGTACCGATAGTATGTCTGCCTCATAAGCTGGTGATAAAATACACCGACAGTCCGGAGGTGGAGAAATGAAAACGAAACGTCTTGCAGAACTTTCAATGCTGACAGCGGCGGCTCTGATAATGTTCATAGTTGAATTGCAGCTCCCCGACCTTTCAGCGATACAGGGCGTAAAACTGGGACTTGCAAATATTTTCACAGTTTACGCCGTTTACCGCTTCACACCAAAGGAGACCTTTCTGCTTGTGCTTACGAGGATACTTTTAGGCTCGATATTTGCCGGAAAAATAATGGCAATGATATACAGCTTAGCCGGAGGTATGCTCTGCCTTTTGGGAATGCTGCTGCTGAAAAAAGTCATTCCCATAAATTATATGTGGCTTTGCAGTATTTTCGGAGCAATATTCCATAATACCGGTCAGATAGCGGCAGCAATCGCCATAACACGTTCATTTGCCGTAGTCGCAAATTACCCGATATTGCTTGTTACAGGCTGTATTGCCGGAGCTTTTACAGGTCTTTGCGCCCAGTTCGTGGTGCAGAGGCTTACAAATACCACGTTAAAAAAAGAAAAAGATGAATAAAAGGAGATCATACCATGAATCCAATGGCTTTATTAAAGATAAAACCGCTTTTCCAGACATTTTGTCAGGATCATCCGAAACTGCTGATGTTCTTTGCAGCAGCCGGAAAAACTATCGACCTTGACAGTATCGTTGAGATAACTGTAAAGACTTCCGAGGGCAAGACCATGAAGACGAATATCAAGGTCAACGAGAACGACATTGCTCTTTTCAACGAAATGGGAAAACTGATAAATAAACAACAGTGAGTTCAGCGGCTAAGTGATACCTTAGCCGCTTTTTGTACGTACTTATTTTGTAAAAATATAAATATTATTGTATCTGCTTAGAGTTTATACAAAAATATGGTACTAATAAGTGAAAGGCAAAAGGCTGAGAGGAGGAATCCCGATGAATAACGGTGAAAGTAGCTACCGCCGTTTTCTTGCGGGCGACAAAGAGGGACTGCGTGATATTATAGCCGAGTACCGTGAGCCTTTGATACTGTACCTGAACAGCCTTGTTCAGAATATCCATATCGCCGAAGAACTTGCTGAGGACACATTCTTTGAAATAGCATCGAAGCGTCCGGAGTTTTCGGGGAAAAGTACATTTAAAACGTGGCTTTATTCTGTCGGGCGGAACATAGCTGCAAAGCAGTACAGGAAAAGTTCAAAGGCGCTCATAATACCGCTTGAATCGCAGGAGTATCTGGCTGATGAAGAAAATATCGAGAACAATTTCATAAAGAATGAGCGTGATCGTATGCTTCACAGGTCGCTGCACAAGTTAAAACAGGAGTACAGGCAAGTGCTTTATCTTACGTTTTTTGAAGAAATGACCAACGAGGAGACTGCTTTAATTATGAAAAAGTCTAAGCGGCAGGTAGAAAATCTGCTTTACAATGCAAAAAAAGCATTGAAAAATGAACTGGAAAGGAGCGGATATGAATATGAAGACTGACGACGAGATGTATTCAAGCGTGCTTGAACGTCTGGAAGAATATGAACGAAACAAACGCAGAAGAAATACCATTCTGAAAAGGTCAGCAGCGATAATTTCAGGTGCGGCGGCAGTTATTGCTATAGGCGTATTCTCAGATATCATGAAAGCTCCTGAAAAGCCGGTTGCAGAAAAATCGGGTATCGTGGAAGAAAAGAGTATCATAACTTCATTGCCTGCTGTAACTACAAGTACAAATAAAACAGAAACATCAGTTATTACTTCTGAAACGACAATATTAGCAGTATCAACTTCAACGAATACAGAAATAACAACAACGAATACAAATAATCAGTCTGTTGTATTGAAAAAAGAGGATTCAACAACAGTTACAGTTGCAAGTACCTCATTTACAAGTTCAGTTTCTGAGATTGTTCAAACAGAAACTTCTTTGGTAACTCAGCAGACAACGTCAGAAGTTCTTACAGAAACAATAACTACAACAGCTCAGACTGAGGTAACAACGCAAACATCTACCACAACAGAAAAAGCTTGCGCAACAAACGTAAGTGATGCAGATGAATACTTGCGTAACAATTTTTATACCCTTGTTGTACCGGAGAGTGAAAAAATTTATACGATGCGTTTTACAAATGTTGATGAAAGAATCGGAGAAAAGATAGACACATTTGTTATTAATCCTAAAGAAAAGTCAGTTGCTGTGCCGGAAACTATAATTGCCGATATGTATGCAATAAACGGCGTTTCATCTGATTTTGCAGTTGGCATAAGGTTTGATATTTATGATAATACTTATTTATTTATAGATAATGATTATAGTCCGGCAAATCTTGGTGATTTTTTTAAAGATACCTCATTTATGAATGAGACTGTTTTAGATATAGCTTCAAAAAAAGCCAAATATAAAGATCCGTTTGATAAACAATATCCAGTCAATGCTGAAAAAGTTTTTAGCTTTTTTGAAGAAAACATGGAAGCTCCAGCTGTAAATGAAGATACTATAATCGGAATGACTAAAATGTACGTTTATTTTGATTATGGCACTATCGGAATCAATAACAACTTTTATGTGTCATCGGAAGGCTATATTACATTTAAGCTTATGGGAAACAATTTTGAGTTCTTTATAGGAAAAGAAAATGTAAACAAACTTGTTGATGAACTGCTTACATAAAGCGGTTAATATAAAACGAGGAGGAATCACTATGAAAAAAACGTTAACGAGTATTGCGGCAATCGCCGTATCAATTGTGGCAATGATTACCCCAATGACAACAAATGCTGTTTTTACAGCTATTGACGGAAATCCGGATGATTTTGCACAGTTAACTGAAGGATTTACAGAAGTTAAGGACTTTCACCTTTTCGATTCACAGGACTATGACTATTTATACGTTAACGAAACTGGAACTGAGTTTAAAGGTTTCAAAAAAATAACAGTCCCTGATCTGTTTGTTGAACCTGCTGACGGAGTAGACAAAGATACTGTGTCTAAAGCTTTGCGTGACGAAATCCGCAAAAATTACGAAAAAGCTAACGTTTATCTGAGATTGAATGATAAATATTCCAGTGATACAACAAAAATGTACCGTATTGAGATATTAGGCGTTGATAAAGTAACAACAGTCGCAGATGCTGCCGGATATGTTCAATTTCTGAAAGAAAATGACTTAATAAAATCAGGAAAAATGATAACAAAAAGATATTCTCTTGATACATGGCAGGGAATGGGAATTAACTGCTATGAGCCGAATTATTATAAATATGACGATAATAATAATCTGATACGTGACGAAAACAATATACCTAAGCTCTTTACAGATAAAAAAGATATCCTTACTGAATATGTCAGCAAAGAGCTTAAAGGCTACAGCATTGAAACAATCGAAACATCAGATGATATGACGTATATTAGAGTAACTCCGCCGGAAGGTGCTTCACTTTTTGAACAGCTTAATGTTGCTGATAAGATATATGCAGAAACTAAATTTGCTCCAAGCTATGAATCTCCTGCATCAAATGTCAAAATTGACAGCAATGCTATAGATGTGCTTAATGCTGTAAAAGGCGATGCCAACTGTGACGGTAAAACAACAATAGCCGATGCAGTAGCTATTCTGCAAAGTATAGGCAATAAGGACAAGTATGAACTCACTGAACAAGGTAAGTTCAACGGCGACATCAGCGGAGATTATGACGGAATAACTGCCAATGATGCCTTAGAGATACAAAAAATGGATGCCGAACAGAACAAATAAGAAAAAAATTAAGGGTTTCGACAAAACTTGTCATTTTTCGCTATTGCAATCCGGAGGCAAATGGAGTATAATAATGATATCGGCTTAGCCGAAATACTATTTAATTTATAAATTCTACCTGGCACAGCTCCTCGATCGAGGGGCTGTTGTCAGTTTTACAGGGGTTGAGAAAGAATTATTTCTGATACTTGAAAAAAAAGAAAAAACGTGATATAATGTATATTAGGTTGTCTGCAAAAGCAGAAAATTTATTATCAGAGAGGAAATAATTATGTCTGACGTTATTACAACAAGATTTGCTCCGTCACCGACGGGCTTCATGCATATCGGAAATCTGCGTACCGCACTTTATTCATACCTGCTTTCAAAGTCTCAGGGCGGAAAGTTCATACTCCGTATCGAGGACACTGACCAGGTAAGACTTGTAGAAGGTGCTACAGATGTTATACTCAAAACTCTTGAAATGACCGGCATCGACTACGATGAAGGTCCAGTAGTCGGCGGAGAGCACGGTCCGTACATACAGAGCGAGCGTCTGCCGATATATAAAGAGTACGCTGAAAAGCTCATCGCAAGCGGACACGCTTACTACTGCTTCTGTACTCCTGAGCGTCTTGAATCTCTCAAGGACGACAAGGGTATAGGCGGTTATGACGGACACTGCCGTGACCTTTCAAATGAGGAGATAGAGAAGAATCTCGCTGCCGGCATACCTTACGTTATCCGTCAGAAGATGCCGCTCGATGGCTCGACCACGTTCTTTGATGTGCTCCATGGCAANNTATCCGTCAGAAGATGCCGCTTGAGGGTACAACTTCTTATTATGACGAGGTTTACGGTGAAGTATCTATCGACAATACAGAGCTTCGTGACCAGATAATGATAAAAGCTGACGGCTACCCGACATACAACTTCTGCCACGTAGTTGACGACCACCTCATGGGCGTTACACACGTTGTACGTGGAAACGAGTACCTCACATCCACACCTAAGTACTGCCTGCTTTACGATGCATTCGGCTGGGACAGACCTACATATGTACATCTTCCGCTCCTCATGGGCAAGGACGAAGAGGGCAAGGTATCAAAGCTTTCAAAGCGTCACGGCGCAGTAAGCTTCCAGGATCTCGTTGCTGACGGATATCTTCCTGAGGCTATCGTAAACTATATCGCACTTCTCGGCTGGTGTCCGAAAGACACAAATCAGGAGTTTTTTACAATGGACGAGCTGAAAGCAAACTTCTCAATGGAAGGACTCAGCAAGTCACCGGCTGTATTTGACTATGAGAAGCTGAAATGGTTCAACTCTGAATATATCAAGAAAATGGACGAGGAGAGCTACAATGCAAAGGCTCTGCCGATACTTGACGAGCTTTGTCAGGACTATATCGACACAAAGAAGCTTGCAGGACTTCTCCACACAAGAATCTCCGCATTCTGCGAGATAAAAGATCAGATAGCTTTCGTACTCAACAGACTTGATATGGACAGCTCGCTCTACACAAACAAGAAGAACAAGACAACACCTGAGAACTGCAAGGAAGTTCTTGTTGACTGTCTGCCGCTTCTCAAAGCTGCTGAAAGCTGGGACAATGATACACTTTTTGCACTTCTGAAAGACTACGCAGCTTCAAAGGAGAAAAAAGCCGGAGCTGTTATGTGGGCAATACGTATAGCAGTTGCCCGTCAGGGTATCACTCCGGGCGGAGCTACCGAATTAATGGAAGTTTTCGGCAAGGGCGAGAGTATTTCACGTATTGAACAGGCTATTGCTGAGCTTGCATAAGCTAAAAAGCTAATATATTAACAAAAGGACGTACTTTTGATGTACGTCCTGATTTTTTTGTAACGCCGGAGCTTTAAAAGCTACTAATAAGCAGAATGGAGGTCAGCCAATGAAAAAAGAATTTGAAGATTACTATGAAATGTACGGCAGAAAGGTATACTCATACCTGCTTACTCTTACCGGCGACAGCGATATATCACAAGAGCTGACACAGGAAACATTTCTACAGGCTTTAAGCTCTGTAGGGCGCTTTAAGGGTGAATGTTCAGTTTGTACGTGGCTATGCTCTATCGCAAAAAATCTTTGGCGTAATGAAGCACGGCGGCGAGGACTTCACCCGTCAGCCGATGAAGAAATGTTTCCGCCTGAGGAGGATCGTTATCAGCCTGCACCGGATATATCAGCCGAACAGAAGGACTCGAAAATGTATGTGCTGCGTCAGGTACATTCACTTCCGGAAACTGAAAAGGAAATAATACTTTTACGTGCTACCGGAGCTATGACTTTTGCCGAGATAGGCGAGCTTTTCGGGAAAACTGAGAACTGGGCAAGAGTTACATTCTACCGTGCAAAACAAAAACTGCGAAAGGAGTAAATATCATGAAATGTGCGATAATCAAAGATTTGCTTCCGGTCTATTGTGACGGTCTCGCTTCGGACGAAACAAAGGAGGAAGTCGAAAAGCACCTTGCTGAATGTGAGGAGTGCCGAAATATCTGTAAGAGCATGAAAGAAGCTGTACCGGAGATTCAGAAACCGGACATCAAACCAATGAAAAAAATCAAAAATCTGCTCAGACTCAGAACATTTTTGCTGCTGATAGTTGTACTGGGTATTGCTTTGTGGCTGCCGTACAATTTTCTGTGTGCAAATCCTGTGCTTGCAAATTCTGAATCAATATCGTATGAGTATGATTCTTTAAAATGTCCCGACCACTATGATTACTATCTCAATGATCGTTCACCGACAAAAGCAGGTGAAAACAGATGCTTTGCCTTAGATATCCCAAACGGCAGCGAATTTGTTATTGACAAGGAAAACAACTGCGTATGGCTGGACGGCAAAAAAGCAGAAGCCGGTACGGATAACGGCAAGACAATATATGTGCCTGCGGACGGAAAGCTTATAAAAGGCGGTATACTGCGTTTATATGTAAAATGCGATACTGTTTTTAACGCAATAAGATATGAGTATGAAAAATATCCTACAATGAATACATTTGTGCCTACAGAAGCTACACTTTCTCTTCGTCCATGTCTGCCTTTCCGTCAGGATATGAATCAGTGCCTTGATGTAGAAAACAATACATTTCGAGCTGAATTTTACGCTCTTGAATGTGGTGAAGGCGCAACATTTACGATAAAATGCCGTGATAAGGATATTGTTATAGACCTGCATGAGCTTGCTGTTAAAGAAGGAATACTTTCAGAATAACGCTAAAGGACGTACTTTTGATGTACGTCCTTTTAGCTTGCCGAAAAAGTCAAGTGATTGCAAGTATTTTGGCTCTTTCGGAGTGGGTTTCGAGGTCGGCAAGGCGTGTCGGGACGGGAATATGACTTTCTTTGTCAGTCAGAGTTAAAGCTATTTTGCAGGCGGAATCAAGAGAGATATTATTGCCTACAGAAACGAAAACAGGTTTGACTCCTGAATGTGTACGAAGAGCTCTGCCATAAACCTCGCCGTCTATAATGATATCAGTAAAACTGCCGGCATCATTGTCAGGCATGATGAAATCAGTTTTTTTATCGACACGGAAATAAGTTTTTGCTATTCCGATAGTTGGCTTATTAAGGTAGAATGAAGCGTGAGTAGCTAT
>DEBW01000128.1:9304-9916 GCA_002348905.1 Ruminococcus flavefaciens
TGAAGATAGCCGTTACCGTCGAAGATGAATATATCAGGCTTGGTTTCAAGCAGTTCTGCTGTTTTTACAACGAGCGGCAATTCACGGAATGCAAGGAAACCCGGCATATACGGAACTTCGATCCTGCCTGCGAAATGCTTTTTTTCGATTACTTCATGAGTTGTACAGTCAATTATAACAATACAGCACACAGCCTGTTCGTTGCCGTTATCGTCTTTCCAGTATGCGAGGTCAACTCCGGCAGCAAGTCTGAGATTATCAATATCGAAAGTATCAGTAAGTACGATCTTATCTCTGAATTCATTCTGCTGTTTTAAAAACTGTTCCTGCATTTTCTTTATTTCCATAATTATTCACCCTTTTAAAAGTATTATAATAAGCTTAGACGTACATAAATTATACTACATTTTAAGTGCTTTTTCAAGCAGAAGATAAAAAGGTCATCAGATCGTAATGTTCAGATCTGATGACCTATAAATTTTATATCTTATTCTTCGCTCTGAGCAAACTGACTTTCGTGACGGGTAAAGAAGTCTGTACGTGGCGGGAGGAATTTGAGCTTGTGGTTCTCGCCTGTGAAGAAGGTGAGAGGTTCAAGGATAGTGTCCCAAG
>DEBW01000148.1:0-7222 GCA_002348905.1 Ruminococcus flavefaciens
TCCACCATTGCGAAGCCTGCCTGCATAAAGAATACAAGAGCAGCGCCGATAAGGAACCATACGCCAAATATCGTGCTGTTTGTACTATTCGTCACTTGTTCTATTATAGTCTGAGTGTCCATGATATAGCCTCCTAAAAGAAATTACAGCTTTAATTAACAAAAGGGTGCAGAAGTCCTCGGACTTCATACACCCCTTCGTGTATGGAATTAGCGCTACAAACCAAAAAAGAGAGCTAAAGACACATCGTCTTCAGCTCCCTTGCTGTTTACATTTGCTATTATAGCGCATACTTTGACATTTGTCAATAGCTTTTTTCAAAATTAGCATATCAGACATTTTATTTTAATATCAGCAAAAATAACTTCATAAAATATACAAAGATATATTTGCTATACATTATTTATAAATAAAAGCCACAAAGCTGTTACATTAAACATTTTATATCCCCATTAGTCAAAATTGACTTGTTAAAATTAACGAAAGTGTTAATATCAGCGTTTTTTCTATTGACAATTTTTGTGCTTCGTGTTAAGATATAGGACAGGAACAAGGACGTTCATAGCAGACATATTGTCTGCTATGAGCGTCTTTTTATTTATACGTTACTTTTCAAAGACGAAATGCAACGGAAAGGCAAGTGAAAAAATATGGACAATTTCAGAAATGAAGCTCCATACGAGCAGCAGGGACTTTACAGTCCACGTTTTGAACACGATAACTGCGGTATCGGAGCAGTTGTGAACATCGGAGGAGAGCAGTCAAGATATGTAGTAGAGAACGCTCTTACTATAGTTGAAAAGCTCGAACATCGTGCAGGCAAGGATGCCGAAGGAAAAACAGGTGACGGTGTTGGTATACTCGTACAGATGCCGTACACTTTCTTTATTAAAGAAGCCAAGGGACTTGGTTATGATATAGGCGATGCCGGAGATTTCGGCGTTGGAATGTTCTTCTTCCCACAAAACGAGCTTAAACGCAATCAGGCAAAGAAGCTTTTTGAAATGATAACAGCTAAAAACGGCATGAAATTTATATGCTGGCGTGAAGTACCAATTACTCAGTCAATCCTTGGACAAAAGGCTCTTGACAGTATGCCGTATATCATGCAGGCATTTGTCAAGCGTCCTGATGATATAAAGCAGGGCAACGAATTTGACCGTAAGCTCTTTATTGCAAGACGTGAATTTGAGCAGTCCAATGAAGAAACTTATGTATGTTCTCTTTCAAGTCGTACAATAGTATATAAGGGTATGTTTTTGGTTGACGAGCTGAGAAAATTCTATACCGATCTTCAGAGTGAGGACTTCACATCTGCTATCGCTATGGTACACTCAAGATTCTCAACAAATACAAATCCAAGCTGGCAGAAAGCTCATCCGAACCGTTTTATCGTTCATAACGGCGAGATAAATACCATTACCGGCAATGCTGATAAAATGCTTGCCCGTGAAGAGACTATGACCTGCGAAGCACTGAAGAACGATATGCACAGGGTACTTCCTGCAATAAATGTAAACGGTTCAGACTCAGCTCGCCTTGATAATGCTCTTGAATTCATGGTAATGTCCGGAATGCCGCTTCCGCTTGCAGTAATGATAACTATTCCTGAGCCATGGAAGAACAACCGTACTATTTCAAAGGCAAAGTACGATTTTTACCAGTACTATGCTACAATGATGGAACCATGGGACGGTCCTGCATCCATACTTTTCTCTGATGGTGAAGTTATGGGAGCAGTTCTTGACAGAAACGGTCTGCGTCCTTCACGTTACTGTATCACAAAGGACGGTTTCCTTATACTTTCATCTGAAACAGGATGTATTGATATACCACCTGAGAATATCGTCAAGAAAGACCGTCTCCGCCCAGGAAAAATGCTTCTTGCAGATACAAAGCAGAAGCGTATGATCGAAGATGACGAGATTAAATCAACCTATGCTTCACGCCAGCCATACGGCGAATGGCTCGATGCAAACCTCATCCGTCTCCACGATCTGCATATCCCGAACAAGGGAGTTCAGAGCTACGGAAAGGACGAGCTTGCAAAGCTCCAGAAAGCATTCGGTTATTCCTATGAAGATATCAGGAACAGTATTCTCCCAATGGCTGAAAAAGGCGCTGAACCTATCGCATCAATGGGCAGCGATATACCGCTTCCTCCGCTTGATAAGCAGTCTCCTCCGCTTTTCAATTACTTCCGTCAGCTTTTTGCACAGGTAACAAATCCACCTTTTGATGCTATCCGTGAGGAGATCGTTACAGATACAAGCGTATACATCGGAAAAGACGGAAATATACTTGAAGAGCGTCCGGAAAACTGTCATGTACTCAAGATAGAGAATCCTATCCTTACAGCAACAGATATGCTCAAGATCAAGAGCATGAATGTCAAGGGACTTAAAACAGCTGTTATCCCGATAACTTATTATATAGGCACATCACTTGAAAAGGCTATACAGAAACTTTTCATTGATGCAGACAAGGCTTACCGTGACGGTGCGAATATCCTTATCCTCTCAGACCGTGAAGTTGACGAGTTCCATTGTCCTATCCCTTCACTTCTTGCAGTAGCCGCTCTCCAGCAGCACCTTGTTACTACTAAGAAGCGTACAGCTGTAGCAATGATACTTGAAAGTGCTGAACCAAGAGAAGTTCATCACTTTGCTGCACTTTTGGGTTATGGTGCTTGTGCAGTCAATCCTTATCTTGCACAGGAAACTATACGCAGTCTTATAGACGAAGGTACACTTGATAAGGATTTCTACGCTGCTGAGGATGATTACAACAACGCTATACTCCATGGTATTGTAAAGATCGCTTCAAAAATGGGCATATCCACAATACAGTCCTATCAGGGAAGCAAACTCTTTGAAGCTGTAGGTATTTCAGAAGAACTCATAAACAGATATTTCTCCGGTACAGTAAGCCGTATCGGCGGAATCAGTCTTGCTGATATCAGCCACCGCACTGAGTCACTTCATACTGCTGCATATGATCCGCTCGGACTTCACACAAGCAATGATATCAGAAGCACCGGCAGTCACAAACTCCGCAGCGGCAAGAGCGAACATCTCTACACACCTGAAACTATCCACCTTTTACAAGAAGCCACAAGAACCGGAAACTATGAGACTTTCAAGAAGTATTCCCAGTGCCTTACAAATGAAGATAATGAGCTTACTCTCAGAAGTCTCCTCGACTTTAAATTTGATGCAAACGGCGGTATACCGATAGATGAAGTAGAATCTGTCGAGAGCATCTGCCAGCGCTTTAAGACCGGTGCAATGTCATACGGCTCTATCTCACAGGAAGCACATGAATGTATGGCGGTAGCTATGAACAGCATCGGCGGACGTTCAAACAGCGGTGAAGGCGGAGAAAGTCCGGAAAGACTTAAATCCGACAAATGTTCAGCAATAAAGCAGGTGGCTTCTGGACGTTTCGGAGTTACCAGTGAATATCTCGTATCTGCTCAGGAGATACAGATAAAAATGGCTCAGGGAGCTAAACCGGGTGAAGGCGGACATCTGCCGTCAGGAAAGGTTTATCCTTGGATCGCAAAAACTCGTCATTCAACAGCTGGTGTCGGACTTATCTCACCGCCTCCGCATCATGATATCTATTCTATCGAAGACCTTGCACAGCTTATCTACGACCTTAAAAACGCAAATGACAAGGCTCGTATATCCGTAAAACTCGTATCAGAAGCCGGTGTAGGTACAGTTGCAGCAGGCGTAGCAAAAGCCGGCGCACAGGTAATACTTATTTCAGGATATGACGGCGGTACAGGTGCTGCTCCGAAAAGCTCAATATACAACGCCGGTCTTCCATGGGAACTTGGTGTAGCCGAAGCTCACCAGACACTCATGCTCAACGGACTGCGTTCAAGAGTACGCATTGAAACTGACGGTAAACTTATGACCGGCAGAGATGTACTCGTTGCTGCACTTTTAGGTGCTGAGGAATATGGCTTTGCTACAGCTCCGCTTGTAACAATGGGCTGTGTGATGATGAGAGTCTGCAACCTTGATACCTGTCCAATGGGTATCGCAACACAGAATCCTGAACTCCGTAAGCGTTTCAGCGGAAAGCCTGAATATATCGTAAACTTCATGCATTTTATTGCTCAGGAGCTTCGTGAGTATATGGCTAAGCTTGGAATCCGCACAATCGACGAGCTTGTAGGACGTACAGATCTTCTCTGTACAAAGGATAGTGCAGCCGCTAAAAACATCGACTTCTCAAATATCCTTTCTCAGCACGTATGTGAAGGAAAGCAGCATTTTGAGCCAGAAGATATTTATGATTTTGAACTTGACAAAACCATTGATAAATGTGTTATAATGAAGAAGCTGAGCAGTGCTTTAAAGAATGGCACTCCTAAGACTATCTCCATAGATGTTGTAAATACAGATCGCTCCGTAGGTACACTTTTCGGAGCTGAAATAACACGTATACACGGCGAAAATGTGCTTGAAGATGATACATATACTGTAAAATGCAGCGGAAGCGGCGGACAGTCATTCGGCGCATTTATTCCAAAGGGACTTACTCTTGAACTCTGCGGAGACAGTAATGACTATTTTGGAAAGGGACTTTCAGGCGGAAAACTTGTACTTTACCCTCCGAAAAAATCATCATTCAAGGCTGATGAAAATATTATTGTTGGAAATGTTGCTCTCTATGGTGCTACATCCGGTAAAGCCTTCATAAACGGTATAGCTGGTGAACGTTTCTGTGTAAGAAACTCAGGAGCAATTGCAGTATGCGAAGGTGTTGGTGACCACGGCTGCGAGTATATGACAGGCGGCAGAGCAGTTATACTTGGTACGACCGGCAAGAATTTTGCTGCTGGTATGTCAGGCGGTATAGCTTATGTACTTGATGAAAAACATGATTTGTATACTCGCCTCAATAAAGCACTCGTTTCTCTTGAAAGCATCAGCGAAAAAGCTGATATCAACGAGCTCAGAACAATAATCGAAGAACACGAAGCAGCTACAGGCTCAGAAAAGGCAAAGAAAATTCTTGATAACTTTGACGAATACCTGCCATGCTTCAAGAAGATAATCCCATATGATTATGCAAAGATACGCAGTGCTGTACTTGAATTTGAAGAAAAAGGCATGAACAGCGAACAAGCTGAGATCGAAGCATTTGAACTTATCAGAAAGGAGGCGTGAGCAATGGGAAAAGCTACAGGATTTCTTGAATATACAAGATGTGAAAGCTCAGCAAAAGAACCACTGGAGCGTATAAAGGACTACAACGAGTTCCACGTATCTCTTACCGATGCAGAACGCCGTGAACAAGCAGCAAGATGTATGGACTGTGGAGTACCATTCTGTCAGAACGGAAAAATGCTCTGCGGAATGATATCTGGCTGTCCTCTAAATAATCTTATCCCTGAGTGGAACGACTTTATATATCACGGTCAGAAAGAGCAGGCGTTAAAACGTCTGCTCATGACCAATAATTTTCCTGAATTCACATCAAGAGTATGTCCGGCACTCTGTGAAAAAGCCTGCATCTGCGGCGTACACGACCAGCCGGTCACAGTAAAGGAAAACGAAAATTCAATTATAGAGTACGCTTTTGAAAATGGTCTTATGCAGCCGGAGATTCCTGCTGTAAGAAGCGGAAAGAAAGTCGCAGTTATCGGTTCAGGTCCGTCCGGACTTGCTGCAGCTGATACGCTGAATAAACGTGGACACAACGTTACAGTATTTGAACGTTCTGACCGTATCGGCGGACTTCTTATGTATGGTATACCAAATATGAAGCTTGAAAAGCATATCATACAGCGCAGAGTTGAACTCATGAGAGCCGAAGGAGTCGAATTTATCACAAATTCAAATGTTGGCTTAAATGTTTCAGCAAATGATATACTTGACGGCTTTGATGCAGTTATACTCGCTTGTGGTTCGTCAAATCCAAGAGATATCAAAGCTGAGGGACGTGATGCAGAAGGCATATATTTTGCAGTAGATTTCCTTAAAGCTACAACAAAAAGCCTTCTTGATTCACAGCTTACTGACGGTAATTTTATCTCAGCCAAGGATAAAAATGTAGTAATTATTGGCGGCGGTGATACAGGAAACGACTGTGTAGGTACATCTGTACGTCACGGCTGCAAGTCAGTTGTTCAGCTCGAGATGATGCCTAAGCTTCCGGATGAAAGAGCCGAAAACAATCCTTTCCCACAGTATCCAAGAGTATGCAAGACGGACTACGGTCAGGAAGAAGCAATAGCAGTTTTTGGTCACGATCCGAGACTTTACTGCACAACTGTCAAGGAGTTCATTAAGAATGAAAATGGTAAACTTTCTGCCGTAAAAACAGTCAAACTTGAATTTGTCAACGATCCTGAAAGTGGACGAAAGATACCTCATGAAATAGAAGGAAGCGAAGAAGTGCTTCCATGCGAACTCTGTCTTATAGCTGCCGGATTCTTAGGCACTCAGAGTTATATTGCCGATGCTTTTGGCGTTGAACTTGACCAGCGCACAAACGTTAAGACAGAAGCCGGCAGTCATGCCACAAGTGTATCAAAGGTATTCACAGCCGGAGATATGCACATCGGACAGTCTCTTGTTGTAAGAGCAATACGTGAAGGTCGTGACGCAGCCGCAGAAGTTGATGAGTACCTTATGGGGTACACTAATTTATAACGGAGGACGAAATGATATATTCAGAGAATGAAATATTACAGTATATAGAGGAAAACGACGTTAAATTCGTAAAGCTTACTTTCTGCGATCTTTTAGGCAGACTTAAAAACATCTCCATCCTTTCATCAGAACTTGCAGCTACATTTCAGCGTGGCGCAAGAGTAACTGCAAAGAAAATTGCAGGATTTGAAGCTGCCGGAGGAAAAGACTTGTTTCTTTTCCCCGACGCTCAGACCATGACCGTACTTCCATGGAGACCTCAGCAGGGCAGGGTAATCAGAATGTTCTGCTATATCCGCTATGCTGACGGTACTCCATTTGAGGGTGACGGAAGATTTTTCCTGAAAAAAGCTATGAAATCAGCAATTTCAGCAGGTTATTGTTTCAGATTCGGTACATCATGTGAATTTACGATATTCCGCAAGGATGATAAAGGACTGCCGACCAAGATACCTCATGATTATGCCGGATACTGCGATGTTGCTCCTGATGACAAGGGCGAAAATATACGTCGTGATGTATGTCTGACTCTCGAACAAATGGGAGCA
>DEBW01000148.1:7228-12162 GCA_002348905.1 Ruminococcus flavefaciens
AACAAATGGGCATACATCCTGTATCATCACGCCACGAAAGCGGATGCGGTCAGCATGAAATCGACTTTAATGCTTCATCCGCCCTTAAAGCAGCTGATACTTTCCTCAGCTTCAAGACTGCTGTACGTTCTGTTGCAGAAACTCACGATGTGCACGCAAGCTTTATGCCAAAGCCACTCCGTGATGATTGCGGCAACGGTATGCATATCAGTTTCAATATCATATCTGACAATGACCTTCTTGAAGAAAGTACAGATATGCGTGATGCAATGCAAAGTGCAGCAGCTGGTATAATGAAGTATATACGTGAATTTACTCTCCTGACAAATTCTACTGTAAATTCATATGCAAGACTTGGAGAATTTACAGCTCCAAGAAATATCATATGGTCAGACGAAGAAGGCTCACAGCTTATAAGGATGAACTGTAATGACAGCGATTCACCTGTTGAACTCAGAGCCGCTGACTGCGGATGCAATCCATACTTCGTATTGGGCATTATGATATACTCAGCACTTGAAGGCATAAAGAACAATATGCAGCTTCCTGAGAAGAATACCGGAAATGAACGTCTGCCGGAAACAATTGAGGAAGCCGCTGAATATGCTGAAAAATCAGAATTCCTGAAAAAATACATCTCTGAAAATATCATTGAGATATTCCTGAAATACAGCAGGGATGAATGGCGTGAATATTCGGCAGCATATGATAAAGAAGCATTTGAGGATAAAAAGTATTTTTACAGTCTCTGACGGAGGTAAGCTTTGGAAAAGATCCTTGTAATTTCAAGTAATGTAAAAGCCTCTGAAGCGCTCATAAACTTTCTCCGTGAATCGTTCAACTGTACTCCCAAGCTTGCAGAGTCAGCGTATCAGGCAAAGACAAATCTGGACACTGATCCTTCTGTAGAGCTTGCTGTAATAAACTCTCCTCTCATGGACGAATCAGGCTATGAATTAGCAGAATATATCATCGAAAAAACAGCCGCACACTGTATCTTCATGATAAAGGAAGAACACGTTGAAAAAATCAGTGTAAGAGCGGAAAAAACAGGTATTATCGTTGTAAGCAAGCCGTTCAGCAAGTCATTGCTGTATCAGCTTATCAGAACAATAGATATTGCAGCAAGCCGTTCAGCTGAACTTTATCGCAGAAATCTCCGTCTTGAAGAAAAAATATCAGAAATACAGACAATTGACAAAGCAAAATTCATGCTTATGGAGTACAAAGGTATGACGGAAGAAGAAGCTCATACCTATCTTGAACAGTACGCTATGAACAAACGTAAGAAGAAAAGTCTTGCGGCGCTGGCTATTATAGATAAGCTCAGCGAACAGTATCTATAACAGAGGTGTGAAATAATGTTTGACAGTATACATGAAGAATGCGGAGTTTTCGGAATATTTGAAAATAAGACATCAGATGTTGCAGCTTCAGCATACTTCGGATTATATGCACTCCAGCACCGTGGACAGGAAAGCTGCGGTATAACTGTGTGCGATGACGGAATTTTCAGACACAAACGTGCTGACGGGCTTGTTTCTGAGGTATTCACAAAAGAAGCTATCGCAAAGCTCGGAAGCGGAAATATGGCTGTAGGACACGTAAGGTATTCTACAACAGGCGGCAATGACCATAATAATATACAGCCGCTTGTAATCCGCCACATAAAAGGAAATATGGCTCTTGTACATAACGGCAATCTTGTTAATGCAGCAGAGCTTCGCCGTTCATTTGAGATGTCAGGAGCTATTTTTCATGGCACTTCTGATACCGAAGCAATAGCTTATACGATAGTACGTGAACGCCTTACAAGTTCATCCACTGACCAGGCTGTAGAACGTGCAATGCCATTTATAAAAGGTGCTTATTCGTGTATACTTATGACAGCCACAAAGCTTATAGCATTCCGTGATCCTGACGGATTCCGTCCACTGTGCATAGGAAAAACTCATGATGGAGCATACGTGGTAGCCTCTGAATCATGCGCCCTCGAAACTGTCGGAGCTGAATTTATACGTGATATTTCAGCCGGCGAGATAGTAGTAATAACCAGGGAAGGTATGCGCTCAATAACTACAAACTGCGGAAAAGAACGCAATATATGTATTTTTGAGTATATTTATTTTGCACGTCCTGATTCAGTGATAGAAGGAGTATCAGTACACCATGCAAGACAATGTGCAGGCAGACTTCTTGCAAAAAACAGTCATGTTGATGCCGATATAGTCATTGGTGTGCCTGATTCAGGACTTGATGCTGCACTTGGATACTCAAATGAAAGCGGCATCCCATATGGTATCGGCTTCATAAAGAACAAATACATCGGCAGAAGTTTTATCCAGCCTGAACAGCATCAGAGAGAAAATGCCGTAAAAATAAAGCTTAATGTAATACGTGAAACTGTTGCCGGTAAGCGTGTTATAATGATAGATGATTCTATCGTAAGAGGTACAACAAGTGCGAGAATAGTAAGGCTTCTTCGTGATGCAGGAGCAAAAGAAGTTCATGTGCGTATCTCATCTCCGCCATTTTTGCATTCGTGCTACTTTGGTACGGACATCGACTCTGAGGAAAATCTCATAGCCGGAAAATGCAGTTCTACCGAGGAAATAGCTCAGTTTATCGGAGCAGACAGTCTTGCTTATCTTCCTGTTGATTGTCTCGGAGAACTTATCGGCAACAGATTCGGCTGCTGCAAAGGTTGTTTTACCGGTGAATATCCGGTAGACGTTACCGGCGCAGGCAGCAAAAATAAATTTGATGAAAAAATACATAAGTAATGATAACTTATGTTTCCGGAGGTATATAAATGTGTACGATAATGGGTTACTGCGGCATTGGCGGCAGTAAAGACAGTGTTAGAGAAGGACTTGAATCAACAGTTTCAAGAGGTCCTGACGACGAAAGAATAATTGAACTTGAAAGCGGAATTCTCGGCTTTCAGAGACTTTCAATAATGGGACTTACCCCTGAGGGTATGCAGCCGTTTGAGCTTGACGGAAGTTATGTAGTCTGCAACGGTGAGATATACGGTTTCAGAAAGCTGAAAGACGAGCTTATCAGCAAAGGATATAGCTTTAAAAGTGACAGCGACTGCGAGATACTTCTTCCGCTTTACAATGAATATGGCACAGATATGTTTGAAAAGCTTGATGCTGAGTATGCCTGCATAATCTACGATGCCAAAAGCAATGAATTTATCGCTGCCCGTGATCCGATAGGAATACGTCCTCTTTACTACGGTCATGATGAAAAAGGAAATATCGTATTTGCAAGCGAGCCAAAAAATCTTGTTAAACTCTGCAAAAAAATAATGCCGTTCCCTCCAGGACATTTCTACAAAAACGGCGAATTTCACTGTTACCGTGATATCACAGCAGTTGACAGTGTAATACATGATGATCTCGAAACAGTATGCAAGAATATCCATGATAAACTGGTTTCCGGAGTTGAAAAGCGTCTTGATGCAGATGCAAAGGTAGGTTTTCTTCTCTCAGGCGGACTTGATTCTTCTCTTGTTTGCGCTATCGCTCAGCAGAAAAGCAATAAGCCGATACGTACTTTCGCTATAGGTATGAATACCGATGCTATTGACCTTAAATATGCAAAACAGGTAGCTGACTTTATCGGAAGTGAGCATACTGAAGTAATAATTACCAAAGACGATGTTATAAATGCTCTTGATGAAGTTATACGACTTCTTGGTACTTACGATATAACTACAATACGTGCAAGTATGGGAATGTACCTCCTTTGCAAGGCTATACATGAAGATACTGATATAAGAGTTCTTCTGACAGGTGAGATATCAGATGAACTTTTTGGTTACAAGTATACAGACTTTGCTCCTTCTGCTGAAGCTTTTCAGAAAGAATCCGTCAAGCGTGTACATGAACTTCATATGTATGATGTTTTACGTGCAGACCGTTGTATATCAGTAAATTCACTCGAAGCAAGAGTACCTTTCGGTGACCTTGACTTTGTAAAATACGTAATGGCTGTTGATCCTGAAATGAAGCTCAACAAGTATAATAAAGGTAAATATCTGCTTCGTCACGCTTTTGAAGGAGATTATCTGCCGCATGATATACTCTACCGTGAAAAAGCTGCATTCTCAGATGCTGTCGGACACTCCATGGTAGATTACCTTAAAGAATACGCTGAAAGTATGTATTCTGATGAAGAATTTGAGCTTAAATGCACAAATTATGACCATTCAAGACCATTTACAAAGGAATCTCTGTTATATCGTGAGATATTTGAGAAATACTATGCTGACAACAGCGAAATGATCGTTGATTTCTGGATGCCTAACAAAGAATGGGAAGGCTGCAATGTCAATGACCCGTCTGCAAGAGTTCTCTCAAACTACGGAGAAAGCGGAAAATAAAAAATCAGCCGATACCTGTGATTTTCAGGCATCGGCTGATTTTTTATCTATCCTTAGGTTTTGTAGCTTCAGTATTTTCTGTACTGTTCTTTTTTCCTGCCTTATCAGCATTTGCATCCTGTAAAGTAAGACTTACATCCATGTCAGTACCGTCACGGTTTATTTTCAGAGTGATAGTATCACCAGCTTTGAATTTGTTCTTTATAGTGTTAAGTTCATCCATAGTCTTGATAGGCTCGTCATTAATTCCGATAATAACGTCATGAGGTCTTATACCAGCTAATTCAGCTGCACTTCCCTCAGAAACAGCTCTTACGTATACACCCATAGGAACATTGAGATAGTTTGAATAAGATTCGTTTATATCAACGCCACTGATACCTATCTGAGGTCTGCCGGTAACATAGCCGTTATTGATAAGGTCGTCGATAATAGTTTTAGCTTCATTTATCGGTATAGCAAATCCAAGACCTTCAATGCTTGCAGAACCGTAGCTTGAAGACATCTTTGCAGAATTGATTCCTATTACCTGACCGCAGCT
>DEBW01000148.1:12195-23446 GCA_002348905.1 Ruminococcus flavefaciens
GGGCCGCCGGAGTTACCGGAGTTTATAGCAGCATCAGTCTGTATAAGAGTCATATGCTTCTCGTTTATTGCGATCTGACGATTCAGAGCAGAAACTATACCGCTGGTAACTGAACCAAAGAGATCAAAACCGAGCGGATTACCAACAGCGATAACAAGCTCACCGACTCTAAGGTCGTCACTGTTACCGAAAGTAGCTGGTTTCAGACCATTCTGATCTATTTTCAGCACGGCAATATCAGTTTCAGTATCATAAGCGATTATCTTGGCATCGTGCTTTGTCTGGTCGCTGAACAGAACATAAACATCAACAGCTTCTCCAGCCTTGTACTCCTCGTCATATACAACATGAGCATTTGTAACGNNAGTCTTGCCGTCCCAGGTGGTGACCTCGCAGGAGGCGCCTCCCTGCACCACATGCTGGCAGGTGAGGATATAGCCGTCCTCAGTCATAACGATACCAGTACCAGTGCCAACAGCTTCACGCTTACGTGTCTCAGACTGGAAACCTCCCCAACCCCATGTTGTGTAAGGCTCGTTTATTTCAAAAGTTGAAGACACTCCGACAACTGACGGCATGATATCGTCAACGATATCAGGCAGGGATTTTGCATCAGCACGGGAAGCAATATTAATAAGGCTTGGCAGATTCTGCGGAGGAGGAGACGAGGGGACAGTACCTTCTTTCACTGCGTCAGCAATATCTTTTTTCAGAACTGGCTGATCGTTAGTTATACTCTGTTCTTCCTCGGTTACTTGTATTTTGCTGTCATCCCAGAATTTATACACCTGAACAGAACCAGCGCCTACAATAACAAGCGATAGTACAAAGGCAATCATTTTAAGACCTGTATGGTTCTTAGGCTTTTTAGGCTGGATAGGTGCATTCTCTGAATAGAAGGATGATGCACTGTTATCATTATATGGATCATAATTTGAATGATCGTTATAGTTATCGGGCATTAAAAGGACCTCGCATTTCTGATTATATTAATATGTTATCCGCCAAAGTGCAGATTTATTCACTAATGAATATTATAAACTCGTATGTGATAAGCATATGATAACATATGGAAAAAATAATGTGAAAAGACCGGAGTTTCGCCCCGGTCTTTCAGATCAATTAAGTTTTGAATTGGTTTTAGCCATAAACTTTTCACTGTATACAAGGAAACGCTTATGTGTACCTTTACCGATCACACCGGTTTCATCTGAAGCAGTAACTTCAAAGGTGAATTCTCTTCCGTTAACCGCTGTAAGAACCGCCTCAGCGGTCACATTCATGCCTGCCGGAGTAGCTGATATATGCTGTACATTGAGTTCAGTACCAACAGTTGTTTCACCTTCGTCCATATATCCTGCAAGGCAGTCACAGGCTGAACACTCCATAAGAGCTATCATAGCAGGAGTTGCAAATACATCAAGACAACCGCTGCCCATACTTGAAGCAAGTTTGTCATTTGAAGCTGATGTTTCAGCCTTTCCTTTGATTCCAATAGTTATTTCTTTCATTTTTCTTCTCCTTTTGTTGCAGTAAGAACTTCCTCAGGGATAGGACACGGAGACATCACATCACCAATAACACGGTCATATGTAAGGATATCGAGTTCCTTATTATCCGGAGTACCGTCATTATAGTCGACACTATATATCGGAACAGTTTTCATAAAATTGTCCATTTTTTCGATGAATGCATCATGCGGAGCATCGATAATGTCAATAAGGACATATGGCATATAGAAGAATGATACCGGCTCATCAGGAACCTGGCTGAAGTCTGCATCATAATTGCTCCATATGAAGTACTTCTGCTCGTAAAGCACACTGCAATTCTCACCATTAAGATCAAGCTGATTATATACACTTGTTTCACCACGAAGCGACGGGAAATGGTCACCAACAAAGAACACAAGTGTAGGTTCGTCTATCTTTTTGAGACTGTCAAGGAATACTGTAAGTCCTTCATTACTATGCTGAACCCACTGGAGATAGTTGCCGAATTCATCATTAGGATCTTCGCCCTGATCGTATGGCTGGTGGTTCTGCATAGTAGTTGTGTGGATGTATATAGGATCATCTGTTGTTTTTACGAGATCCTGAAGCTGATTATAAACAGTCTTATCGTCAACGTAAGTGCCGTAATGCTCAACCGGAACAGTAAAATCAGTAGTATTATCTATATCATCATGGAATAACATAGTGTCAAATCCGAACTGCTTATAGATACGTGATCTGCTGTAGAATGAGCTGAGGAACGGATGTACATAAGCTGTGTGATAGCCCCAGCTCTTGTAATACTGAGCAAGCGCCGGCTGTTCACGCTCTGCGAGAACTCTCTGAGGCATATTCGGAGCTTTGATTCCTCTTACAGGCAGACCGAAGAGAAGCTCAAACTCTGAACGTACAGTATAGCTTGCGTAAGTAGGAGTAATAGCAGTACCTGCATATCCTTCCTCACGAGCCTTATCAAAGCCTTCATAATACTTGTCATCGATTTTAAGCTGGTCAAATACACGGAAATCAGCATAAGACTCACTCATAATAACGATAACGTTGGGCTTGACACCGCCGTTGAAATCATCAGAGCCTACTATCTGAACATCGTCAGTAATTTCATCGACTACTTCTTCAGAGTAGTTTTTAGGCTCAACAAGACGATTGGCATAGCTTTCAGAAGCAGTTTCAATAATAAAAGCAAGGAAACTGTTATTATCAAATTTTTCATTAAGAATAAATGCATTTGTAGCAGCTGTTGTATCAAGTCCGAATACGTTGTATATCGGTGTGTAGAAAGCTGGAACGATTATTATCGCTGCACCAACAACTGTACAGGCAACGGCAATAAATGTACGTTTGAACGGGATATGTCTTGGAAGGGTAGGATTGAAGTAGAAGAGTACGAAAATAAAGGCGACAACTACTGCACAGTAAAATATCAGTGCCGGTGTTATTTTTATGTACGCAAATGATTTCAGGCTCTTCACACTTTTAATAAGCTTCATATCTGAAAGTATGAGATGATTTCCGTTAGTACCGTACTTAAACAGCTCAGTGATACTCAGTGCCATATAAACGAAGCCCTGCACGAGCGAAGCGACCCAGCCTCTCCTGAATATCGTCAGCAAAAAGGCATATATCACAAAAGCAACGGTAATATTGAACATCATAACAGTCGGGTGTGCCAGAACGAAATCCATAAAATGCGTTAATGTTTTGCCCTGATTTATCTCAGCCATGCTGCTTATAAATACTGGGAATACAAGCATAAGGATCATGTTCAGACCTTTATACTTTTCAGAGTTGTTTTCACGCAGGTCATGAAACCGCTTGAAAACGTTAGGCTTTTTGTCATCTGTGGCAGAAGTTTTTGTTTCAGGCTCTGCCATAACATCAGTCATTTTGTCATTCATTAATGCTCCTCCTATATAAAAAGAAACGTTTAAAGGTTTAACGGCAAACGTAATGTCAGTTTGCTGTTACTATAATATCATATAAAAGCTGAAGATTCAATAAAAAAAATGAAATATCATAAATCTTTCATCATTTTCAGCAATTTAGTAATAGTGTACTGAAACGGCTAATTGGTTTTGTGCATGATAACTATCGGGAAATCGCTAAAAAAGCAGTTTCGTAATACCTTATGCAGTTTTCAGCTAAAATATGTCGAATAATCATTTCAGCCAGCCTTTTTCATGTGCATCGTTTATAACACTTTTTATTACATCAGCCAGCTTGTCAGATGAAGAAAAATACTCTTTATTTCTGTTAAGCACTTGTTCCATTGCTATACCGTGTTCCTGCCACGAAATACCGCCTTTGGTATAATTCAGCATCAATGGCTGTATGCGGTCAAGTACAGCTGCAAAACGTGCATCTGCCGTCTCAGAATCCTCAAACTCACGCCACAGGGCATAGAATTCATCACGCTGGTCATCCGGCAGCAGTTCGAAAATACGCCTTGCTGCTTTTTCTTCACGTTCAGCCTTTGATTTGTAACCCTCAGTATCATAGCAATACGTATCACCGGCATCAATTTCGATAACATCGTGCAGCAATACCATTTTCATTACATGAGTAACGTCGATAGGCTCATTAGCATATTCGGCAAGCAGAAAAGCAAGTATAGCTATATGCCAGCTATGTTCAGCATCATTTTCTTTCCTGTCTTCATGCAGTACATAGGTTTGTCGGTAGAGATTTTTCATTTTGTCCAGCTCAAGCATAAAATCGAGCTGTTTTTTTAGTCTTTCGTCCATAGGTATCAACTCCTTAAATAACCATTCCGCCGTTTACGGCAAGTATTTGTCCGGTGATATATTCAGCCTGCTCTGAAGCTAAAAAAGACACTGCATCAGCAACATGACGGGGTTCACCGAATATTCCGAGAGGTATATCTTCACGTATGAGTTCAAGGTCTTCGTCAGAGAAACGGCTGTTCATTTCAGTCATAATAAAACCCGGAGAAACGCAGTTGACACGTATTCCCGACGGAGCAACCTCCTTTGCAAGTGCTTTGGTAAAACCGATTATGCCGGCTTTGGAAGCAGAATAATCCACTTCACACGAAGCACCAACTTGTCCCCACATAGAAGAAATATTGATAATACAGCCCGATTTTCGGCTTATCATACCTTTGAGGAAAGTTCGAGAGCAGTTCATCATACCAATAAGATTGACTTCCATTATATTTCTGCTTTTTTCATCAGAAATAGAGGTGAACAAGTCAATTTCGGAAATACCGGCATTATTTACAAGCAGATCAATATTACCGCATATATTTGCTGCTTCAGAAATATCCGATGCATCAGTAACATCAATTTTTACAGCCTTTCCATTTATTTCATCGGCAAGCTGTTCGGCTTTTTCAGCAGATCTTGAATATCCGGCAAAAACGAAATATCCGTCAGCAGCAAGTTTACGGCATATAGCGCTTCCAATACCGCCGGCTGCACCGGTAACAAGAACCTTTTTCATCATAGAAAAACTCCTTTAAAATCAGTATATTTTAAATTATAACACAAAAATATGAAAAAGTCTATTCCCTTGTTGCTATTTTTTACCGGATGTGTTAAAATATAGTATAGATTAAAATTGGAGGTAAAATGCTATGAAACTCATATCATGGAACGTAAACGGATTTCGTGCCTGCCTTACCAAAGGTTTCGGAGACTTTTTTAATAAAGCTGATGCTGACATTTTCTGCATACAGGAAACAAAAATGCAGCCAAATCAGGCTGATTTTGCTCCGGAGGGATACCACATATATTTTCACAGCGCTGAGAAAAAAGGCTACTCAGGAACAGCTGTGTTTACTAAAACCGAGCCAATATCTGTAGTATATGGAATAAATGACACACATTTGAACGAAGGAAGAGTCATAACCTGTGAGTATGATGAATTTTACTTTGTATGCTGTTATGTGCCGAATGCACAGAACGAGCTGAAACGTATAGACTACCGCATGGAATTTGAAGATGATATGCGAAAGTATCTCTCGGAACTCGACAAGAAAAAGCCAGTCATATACTGCGGAGACCTTAATGTAGCTCATAATGAGATAGACCTGAAAAATGCAAAAGCAAATGTAGGCAATCCAGGCTTTTCCAATGAAGAAAGAGGTAAATTCACAGAACTGCTCAATGCCGGATTTGCAGATACTTTCCGTAGGCTTAATCCTGATAAGGAAGGCATCTATTCATGGTGGTCGTACAGATTCAAAGCCCGTGAGAAAAATGCAGGCTGGCGCATAGACTATTTTGTGGTTTCTGAGCGTTTAATGGAGAGGGTAGAGGATTCGCTTATACTTACTGATATTTACGGAAGTGACCATTGTCCTGTAGAACTTATACTAAAATAAGCAAGAGCCTTGTTCAAACTGGAACAAGGCTCAAACTGTTTATCAGTTAAGGAAAAGGAATCCATATGTAAGATATGCTGCGAAAATCGTCCACGCAAGATAGGGAATACTCAGTAATGCAGCAGTTTTGCTGATCGGATAGAAACGCCTTATCATTATGCCAACCATTATAACCAGTATAGTCACTATAACAGCAGATCCGATGAGTGATTTGAAGCGGAAAAATACCGGACTCCATAAGAAATTAACGAATAACTGAGCAAAGTATATTTTCAGTGCACTGCATTTTTTTCGGCTGTCGCTGTCATATATCAGAAACGCTGAAACCGACATAAGCAGATAAAGAACTATCCACGTTACTGAAAACAGCCATCCCGGCGGAGCAAACGGTGGTTTTACAAGAGAGTTGTAAAATTCTCCGAAATTTCCGCCTGAAAATAAACTTGACAATGCTCCGACCAGTCCTGTTACAGCTACAAAAAGCAGCAGATCTGTTATTTTCTTTTTTGAATCTGATTCTGATACGATCATTGTATCCATAATATCATCCTTTCACATAATTATTTCCCGTATATCGGACACAATAATTATATGCAATGGAAGATAAATAAAGACCTCCGCATTTCTGCGGAGGTCTGAGCATTACTTCATGCCGTATTTTTTAAGAAGAGTATCTATCTTTGTGTGCGGATCAATGATCTTGCTGATAGAAACATCGTGGTTGATAGCTTCGATAAAGTAAGCGATATATTTAGAAACGTCAACCTCGTGGAACCAAGGTCTGCTGAGAAGTTCAGGTGATCTGTATGTAAGGTTAGTACCGAATACACCGTCAATAATGCCGTCAGCATAAGCCTTGTCGAACTTTTCAAGACCATTGGTGAATATGGTATATGTTGCATAAGTGAAAATTCTGCCTGCATTCTTCTTCTTGAGATTATAAGCAAGGTCGAGCATGGACTCACCGGAAGAAATGATATCGTCAGCAACGAAGATATCCTTTCCTTCAACAGGATTTCCGAGGTATTCATGAGCAACGATAGGATTACGACCGTTGATTATCTGAGAATAATCACGTCTCTTGTAGAACATACCCATGTCAACGCCGAGAACAGAAGCATAGTACATATTTCTGTTAAGAGCGCCTTCATCAGGAGAAACGATCATGAACTTGTCCTTTGTGAGCTGTATATCCTTGATCTGCTTGAGAAGAGCCTTGAGCACCTGATAAGTTGGCATAACGTTATCAAAGCCCATGAGAGGTATAGCGTTCTGAACACGAGGATCGTGAGCATCAAAAGTAACTATGTTTGATACACCCATAGCCTCAAGCTCCTGAAGAGCGCAAGCACAGTCAAGAGATTCACGGTAGTTTCTTCTGTGCTGTCTTCCGCCGTAGAGAGTAGGCATGATAACAGTTATTCTGTGTGCCTTACCGCTTGCTGCCTGGATTATACGCTTGAGATCCTGGAAATGGTCATCAGGAGACATAGCATTCTGCATACCAAAATAGTCATACTTTATGCTGTAATTGCCTACATCAATAATGATGAAGAGGTCGATACCACGTACAGTTGACTTTATAAGTCCCTTACCGTCACCGGAGGAGAAACGAGGACACTCACACTCGATAAGGAAGCTGTCAGTCTCATAGCCGGCAAGCTTAGACCATTCTGTGAGGTAGTTGTCGATCTTGTTACCAAGTTCGGTAACGCTGTTCATTGCAATGATTCCGATAGGTGCAGCACTGGACTCTGTGCTGAATAAATTTTCACTTGAAGCAGTCATAAAAAATTCCTTTCCTGATAGAACAGTTATTTTTACTTACAGAAGTTCTGGATGTAGTTCTCGATATCGCCGGAAATTATCTCCTTGGCAACATCAGCGTGATCCACCTCATTAACGACAGTAGTCTTGTTTTCAAGTTCCTTATATACTGTAAAGAAGTGAGTCATCTCATCAAAGATATGCTTTGGAAGCTGTTCGATATCCATATACATATTATAGTTAGGATCATCGAATGGTACAGCTATTATCTTGTCATCACGGTGACCATTATCGAGCATACGGATAACGCCGATAGGGTAGCACTTAACAAGAGTAAGCGGTACTAAAGTCTCGGAGCAGAGCACCAGTACGTCCAGCGGGTCGTTATCATCGGAGTAGGTACGGGGGATAAGTCCGTAATTTGCAGGATAATGAGTAGAAGTATGAAGAATACGATCCATTTTGATAAAACCTGTATCCTTGTCAAGCTCATACTTTATCTTGCTGCCTTTACCGATCTCGATAACTGCGTAGAAGCTGTCCGGGGTGATCTTCTTTGGGTTTATATCGTGCCAGATATTTATCATTTGAATCCCTCCGCAGTAAGAATATTCGAGTTCTGCTACTTTAAGTATACCATTTTTTTAGAATTTGTCAATGTTAGACAGTGTTTACTGTTAATTTTCATCGACATGACGAATTTTTATAGTTTTGACTATAAAAATTTTAGCCTTATACCATAGATATAAAAAAAGCATATAATAACGATGAATTTTTTAAAAACATATATGGACAAAATGTAAATATAACTAATCAATATATTTTTGCAAAAACTATTGATTTTTATTGGATTTTATTGTACAATATATATATGTGATTTAGTAAAGACCATCTTCGCATTTCTTGATCGTATCATTGTTCTCAGAATTCGTCATAGTATTAATTTTACCCAGTTTTTCCAGTGGTGAAGAAAGGTCATATTAATGAAAGGAGTGTGGATCTTACTTGAATACTAAAAAGATCGCTGTTATCGTTGCAGGTATCGATCAGAGTTATCAAAGCAATATCCTAAAAGGAATCAAGAGTGCTTCCAAAAACTGCTGTCTTGATTTTGCCGTATTCGCTTCTTTCAGTGGAACAATGGGAAACGCCAGCCACGATACAGGCGAATACAACATCTTCCAGCTTCCTGATTTTTCCTGTTTTGACGGTGCTATTCTTTTGACTAATACTATTGACGATAAATCCGTTGTAAACGATATACGCAATAAAGTAAGAGCTGCTGGCATACCTGCTGTAAGTATAGACGATGACGTACATGATATGTACCATATCGGCATAGATAACAGAACAGCTATGCGTGAGATAACCGAACATTTTGTTAAGGTACACGGTTTTACAAAGTTCAATTATATATCAGGTCCTAAGGAAAACCCTGAAAGTTCTGACCGCCTTAATGCATTTCTTGAAGTGCTGAACGAAAACAATATCCCCGTCAGCGAAAACGAGATATACTACGGAGATTTTCGTGCGCCTGCCGGAAAAGCTGCCGTTGACTACTTTCTCAAGCACAATGCAAAAATGCCGGAGGTAATTATCTGTGCAAACGATGTAATGGCGGCATCTGCTGTCAACCATCTCATTGAAGCAGGGTATAAAATACCGCAGGATATCGCAGTATCAGGATTTGACAATACTTATAATAACCATAATCTTCAGATAGAGCTTACTTCTGTAGAACGTCCGCTTGAAGAATCCGGCGCACTTGCCTGCCAGATGCTTCGTGACCACTTTGACGGAAAAGAGCAGGAGAGAAGTATTATACTCAATATGTCCACCCGCTTTACAGAAAGCTGTGGCTGTCACGACAGCGCTGTAAGTGATATTTCTGAGTATAAGAAGCTGAATATCGACAATTATACCAAACTTGAACTTATTAACAGCTATCTGACACTTTTCAATAAGCTTTCATGTGATTTGCAGGGTTGTGAGAATTTCGATGAATATATAAAAGTTCTGAAAAATTTTATAAAAGAAGTTGACCCTCACGAATTTTACTTCTGTCTTTGTGAAAACTGGGACTTTGAACAAATAGACGAACGCTATGCAACGCAAAAGCATGAAACGCCTACAAAGTTTACCAAAGAAATGTTTGTGCCGATAGCTTATTGTCACGGTCAGTTTCATGACGAATGCAACATTATTTCGTCCCGTGAGCTGATACCTAACCTCAATAATGATGGTATATACGGCAAATTCTACTATATGATACCGCTTCATTTCGGCGAAAGATGCCTCGGATATATGGTAATGCGCACATCAAAAGTATCGCTCCATAACTCAACTTTCCAGTCATGGTGTATAACTATAAGCAATTCACTCGAAAATATGCGTAAACTCAGCAGTCTTGAATATGCTTTACAGCGTCTCGGAAGGCTTTATGCTCAGGATACATTTACCGGTATATTCAACCGCAACGGCTTCGTCCAGGCGTCAAAGGATATCTACAATAAATGTATACGTGAAAAGCGCAGTATCATGCTAATGTTCATAGACCTTGACGGTTTAAAGACGATAAATGATACTTTCGGTCACGATATCGGAGATGTGGCTATACGTTCAATTGCAAGCGTACTCAGAGATACCTGCAAAAACGGAGAGATATTCTGCCGATTCGGCGGAGACGAGTTTATAGTATTTGCCGCTGATTCTGACGAAGAGAAAGCAATGCTACTTACTGAGCGGATAAAGAACAATATCAGCATAGTAAACGAAAAAATGAACAATCCATTTATACTCAGTGCAAGCACTGGATATATCATCGCCGAACCTCATGAAGGTGAGGACTTGTTCCGCTTTGTAACAGAAGCAGATAAGAAGATGTATATCCAGAAGCGAAAAAAAAAGCTCTCTAATTATTTAAAAAAATAAATTTTAAGTGTAGCATTATCTTTTAATAAAATAGCAAAAACCCGAAAGCATACAATTTTGCTTTCGGGCTTTTTTATTATTAAAATTGTTCTATCCCAACGTATACACATCGGTCAAACATCTAAAACTATCTTTTTACCGGTAGGTGTGTACTGAACTGTTGAAACTCCGCACTTTTTGAAGAGAAAAGCAGATGCAGACACGCTGTCTGTTCCCTGATACTTATTGCTGTAATATACTACACGCTTTATACCTGACTGGATTATTGCCTTTGCACATTCGTTACATGGGAANNTGGGAAGAGTGTAACGTAAAGGGTACATCCGTCAAGGCTTGCAGAATTGCTGTTGAGTACTGCATTGAGTTCAGCGTGACAAACGTAAGGATATTTTGTATCAAGAGTCGATTCACCGTCACGTTCCCACGGCATATCATCGTCATCGCAGCCGGTAGGCATACCATTATAGCCTACTGCCACTATCTTGTGTTCGCCGTTAACTATACAAGCTCCGACCTGTGTGCTGTTGTCCTTGCTGCGTTCAGCAGAGAGCATAGCAATTCCCATGAAATATTCATCCCAGGTTATGTAATCTGTACGTTTCAATATTAAACCGCCTTTCTTGCATAAAAATGAAAAACTTGCCGTAAAATGAAAAAGGCAAGTTTAAATAATATGGTTGGGGCAGCGGGATTTGAA
>DEBW01000148.1:23558-25678 GCA_002348905.1 Ruminococcus flavefaciens
TGGCTATACCCCAATATACCGCTATTAATTATATCAGATTTTGAGTAAAAAATCAATAGCGGAGAATATATATTTTTAATTTAACTATTATTTCTTGTTTTTAAAAGTCATCATCATCTCACTGGTGAGACTAAGGTCATCAGGCTGACCGACTATATCTTCTTTATTTACCCATATACCTGAGCTGAGTTCAGATTCATCAATAGTAATAGTATCATTGCCGTCTACATCGCAGAAATAACCGGTAAGCATACCGCCGGAATATCCCCACGGCTGTGACTTATAATAGCGCAGATTCTTTACTTTGAGTCCTGTTTCCTCCATGACTTCACGATGTACAGTCTCCTCAAGAGTTTCGCCGATCTCAACAAAGCCTCCGATAAGAGCATCATACTCAACGCCATGTCCCTGAGCGTAACGAGTTATAAGCAGCTTGTCGCCATTGGTCACTCCGACGATAACAGCCGGATTTATGCGAGGGTATACGATATTTCCGCATTTTTTACAGCAAAGCGCACGTTCGGTTTCTGACTGCACCATTTCAGCACTGCAAGCACCGCAATAACGGCTTGTACGGTACCAGTTGAAAAGGTGGAAAGCAGTAAACATTGCAAGCACATTGATCTTTACCGAACCTTTCGCATGACGGACATCTTTTATCTCTATGTAACGGTAGCCATCAGGTATTTCAGCTTCATTTCCGAGAATAAGGAAATATCTCTTTTCAGCAAGAGTGAAGAGATGAATATAACGCTGTTCTTTGGTAAAATCTTCAAAAACTGGGAAGGGAGACTTGACATCATCACAGGCAAGTACCTTTTTCCCACAGAAATGCATGATAAAGTCGCCTTTAGCCGGTTCAAGGTCAGGGTAAAAATTATTGTCAAGCATATAAGGTGAAATATCCTGTATCATGCAACAGCACCTTCTTTCTTTTCAAGTTTTGACATTGAGATAAAGTCATAATGTACCATTAAAAACGCAACTATCGCAGAAAGCAGATCAGCGATAGGACCAGTATAAACAATACCGTCGATACCAAATTTCAGAGGAAGAATTATAAGAAATGGTATGAAGAATATGATCTGTCTCGTCATTGAAAGGAAAACGCCTTTTATCGGCTTTCCGATTGATGTGAAGAAAGTTGAAGTTATCGGCTGTAAACAGTTTATCCATGTAAAGAAAAGGAATACACGGAAAAACTTCACACCGAACTCAAAATATGTTTCGCTTCCTTCACCGAAAAGTGACAAAATCTGTCTTGGAATGAGCTGAAAAAGAGCAAATGCTGCGATTGAAACAATTGCTCCGGCTACAACAGCAAGCCTGTATGCTTTTTTTACACGATTGAAATTTTTCGCACCATAATTGAAGCTCTCTATCGGCTGAGTGCCCTGTGCAAGTCCTATAACTATCGAGAATACTATCATATTCACTTTCATTACAATTCCGGCACAGGCAATAGGCTCATTTTCACCGTATATCGAAAGTCTGCCGTAATGCTTCAGTGAATTGTTGAGGACTATCTGAACAAGAGCGATAGCAAGCTGATTAAAACATGAAGCCATGCCAATTGTTGCTATACGTTTTACAGTTGCAAGCTGAGGCTTAAAATGTTCAAGTGTGAGTTTAACTGTCTTGAACTTTCTGAGGTACATAAGTACCATTATTGACGAAACTATCTGTCCGATAACGGTTGCTGCTGCTGCACCAGTCATTCCCCATTTGAATACCAGTACAAAAAGAGCATCAAGAATTACATTTATTATCGCACCAACCATATTACACGCCATTGTCATTCCAGGACTTCCGTCAGCACGGATTATATGACCACCGCCAGCAGTAAGTATGAGAAATGGGAATCCTATTGCAGTAACACGTACATAATCCTGTGCATACGGCAGCACCTCATCAGGTGAACCGAAAAGTTTAAGCAGCGGAGTCAGGAACATGAGAGTTACTGCCGCAATAACTACACCGCAGAGTATCAGCATAGTTATTGAGTTGCCGGCAAAGAAACCGGCACGTTTTTTATCGCCTCTGCCCAAGGTAAGATTAAAGCATGAAGCTCCGCCTATACCCAGTAGAAGAGCGACAGCCATACAGGCAGTCGTAAATTA
>DEBW01000148.1:25705-30801 GCA_002348905.1 Ruminococcus flavefaciens
ATGTAGCAGCATTTCCGTTTGTACCGACTCCCTGACCGATGAAAAGCTGGTCAACTATGTTGTATAACGCAGTTACCAGCATACCAATGATACTTGGAATAGCGAACTTCATCATCAAAGATGATACCGGAGCGCTTCCAAGCGGATTGTTATCCTTGTTATTCCCCATATTAATAGCCTTCTTTTCTTTTATATATGCTATAATATTTTACAACTTTTTCAGAAGAAATGCAAGTGGTTTTTCATAATTCAGATATGTTTGTGTCAATAAAATATTAATCAGCATAATATATAAAAAATATTGTGCAAAGGAGATAATAACATACAATGGATAGTATAATTATTACTGCTGCTGTAATACTATCGGTAATATCAATAATTGAACTGACAAAATTCTTTCTTGCTGTTCCGTCAAAAGGAAGTCCGGCATATCTGTCGGTTCTGCCAATATTTGCTGATGATGAAAATCTTGCAGACAGACTTGAGTACCTCGCCATGAAAAACTGCGGTCGCCAAAAGATCATACTTGTAAAATATTCGTCAACTCCTGAACAGGATGTTCTTTGCAGTCACTTCATAAGAAACGATACTGATGCTGTTATGCTGGAAGCAGATGAGCTGGAAGTATACTTTTCAGACATATTTTCATCTGCAAAAAAGTTTCAGATATAAAATTTGCAAATTATATTCAAAGAAGTCACAAGGCCATTGATCCTGTGACTTCTTCATTTTTCCTAATATATTTACATTATCTCCGTAATAAACTTTTAAAGCTCTATTAAAACTTAAAAGTAACGATTGATGAACTCATCAACATTGTTGTAATCGCCGTCAATATCATACTCAACATCGAAGCTGCTTGGAGTATCTTTGAAGATGCTGTTATCGTTTGCGTATTTGCCGTTTGCCTTGAAGTTTCCACGGGAAACGTAGATAGTTTTGAGCTTGCTAAGACCTCTGAATGCCTCGCTGCTGATATCTAAAGGAGTTGCGGAAGAACCGTTGAAGAAGAGATATTCAACATGATCGCAACCCTTGAATGCCTGTGCATTGACCTTCTTTACAGTACCAGGAATGTTGAGCATACTGCCGACATTTGTATAAGCAAATGCTCTGTTGCCGATCTCTTCAAGACCGTATGTGAGAGTGATTTTCTGTAAGCTTGAGCCGTAGAATGCTTCATCACCGATCTTCTTAACGTACTTGCCGCTTCTGAAAGTGTATACGCCTTCACCGCAAGCTGTCTTTACAGCGTTCTTGAAAGCTCTTGGAGCAACCTCTGTAACAGGGTATAACTTATTGTTATATCTGATCTTATCAGGCATATTAACTGTATCTACAGGATTATAACGACCGTAAAGGATAGCGTTGTTGCCTACAATGTGATATGTAAGAGCGCCAGAACCAATAACATTGAGACCGCCGTTGTTGTTGAGAAATGCAACATCATGGATAATGTCGCTTGCAGCCTGAGCAGTAATGCCTGTTTTTGGAGTTGGATTTGTTACAGTTGCAGTAATAGGAGCTGCACACATAATAGATGCTGATATTGCTGCGATGATAGCTTTAATTGACTTTTTCATTGTTAGTTCCTCCTTAATATGAATAAGTAGTAAGTAAAAAATAAAATAATGATAGATCTGAGTAACGATACAGAGTTTCGATATACTGATCTAAGGCGTCCCAAAGAACAGTAAAGCTATATGTTCCGGAACTTAAATTATTATAACTTTTCTCAACCCTATCTCATTGCCCGATAAAATTATTATATACCCCTCAAAGCAAAAAGTCAATATGTTTTTCAAAAATAATTATATCATTGGCGTATAATTGTTGACTATGTTGAATATCAACGCAAAATAATTGCTTAAATTCACATTTTGTCAATAACATTTAAATCATCTGATAGTTCCCCAAAAAAGAAAGCACAAAAATCTTGCAGAACTGAGCAGAATATGTTATAATAAAATTTGATGTTGATTTGATAACAGACTGAAGAAAGGAGAATTGATATGTCCGCAGATCTGCTGCATATTGAAGGTTCTGTCGAAACAGTCCTCTTTCAGAATGAGTCAAACGGATATACCGTTCTCGACCTCGATGCAGGCGGAGAACTTATTACTGTTGTCGGTATTATCGGAGAAGTTGAGGAGGGAGAAGTCCTCATCCTTGAAGGTAATTACGAGACTCATTATAAGTTCGGAACACAGTTCCGTGCTGAATACTGCGAGAGGAAACTGCCGGATACAGTAGTAAATATTGAAAAGTATCTTTCGTCAGGCGCTATAAAAGGAATAGGTCCGGCACTTGCTAAAAGGATAGTGAACGTCTTTGGCGTGTCAACACTTGATATAATGGAAAACGCTCCGTACCGCCTTTGTGAGGTAAGAGGCATATCAAAGAAAAAATGCGATGAGATAGCCGACGAAGCACGAAAGCTATTTTCGTTCCGGCTAATAATGTCCTTTCTTTCAGCCTATGACGTTAAGCCACGTTTCGCTATGAAGGCTTACAAAAAATACAACTCTGATGCCATAGAGCTTATCAAGATGAATCCGTACATATTGTGCGGAGAGGGGATAGACCTCGAATTTTCCAAAGCAGACGCTATCGCTCATGATATGCATATTGAAAAAAATGCTGACAGCCGTGTTATTGCTGGTATGCAGAATATTCTCCGGCTCAACGCAATGAACGGTCACTCATGTCTGCCTCTTGAAGTGCTATTAAAACTTACAACTCCGGCACTCGATATATCTGAGAAAGACTTTTACAGTTCATACAACGCTGCACTTGAAGACGATGATCTTTTTGAGTACATAAAAAATGAACGTGAATATGTTTATCTGCCTGAGTATTACTATGCAGAGCAATTCATAGCTGACAGGATACATATACTGAAAGACTTTTCTTCTCCTGAGGACTTTAACTTCGACACGATGATAGATATTGAGGAAGAAGAACACGGTATAAGCTATGAGTCTTTACAACGTCAGGCGATAACGACCGCTGTATCACGAGGACTTATGATACTCACCGGCGGTCCGGGTACTGGTAAAACAACTACGCTGAATGCTATAATATCGATCTTAGAAAAAAGGGGAGACAAAGTCCTCCTTGCAGCTCCGACAGGCAGAGCAGCAAAGCGTATGTCTGACCTTACGGGTTATGAAGCAAAAACAATACACCGTCTGCTTGAAGTAGTGTTTGACAGCGCTGATATGACGGTATTTGCACATAATGAGAATAATCCTCTTGACTGCGATGCACTTGTGATAGATGAAATGTCAATGGTCGACTCCCTACTCTTTGAAAAACTTCTCAGAGCTGTACGCCTCGGATGCAAGCTTATCATGGTAGGTGATTTCCACCAGCTTCCGTCTGTAGGTGCCGGAAATCTGCTCGCTGACCTTATAAAAAGTGAGGTCATTCCAGTGGTTGAACTAAAAGAGATATTCCGTCAGGCAAGAAAAAGCTGCATAATCACTAACGCTCACCAGATAATGTCCGGAGAACATCCTGACCTGACACGCAAAGACAGCGACTTTTTCTTCATAAAACGTACAGACTACGAACAGGCTCTTGACCTTATAATAGACCTTACCAAACGCCGTCTTCCGAAAGCTTATGGCTATTCGTCAATGGATGATATACAAATAATCACACCTTCAAAAAAAGGTGCAGTAGGTACTGTTGAGATAAACAAGCTATTACAGGAAAAATTAAATCCTCCGGCTGAGGGGAAAGCTGAATACCGTGGATATATCTACACCTACAGAGTCGGTGACAAGGTTATGCAGACACGCAACAACTACGACATAATATGGAGCAAGGAAAACGAGCAGGGGGCAGGTATTTTCAACGGAGATATAGGCAAGATAATGTCGATAGATATGGCTGCACAATCGGCAAAAGTTGATTTTGACGGCAGGACAGCTACTTATCCGCTCGATATACTCACTCAGTTAGACCTTGCCTACGCTATAACAGTACATAAAAGTCAGGGCTGTGAATTTGAAGCAGTCATAATGCCGATAATGGGTGGATTTGAAAAACTCAGCTATCGTAATCTGCTGTATACGGCTGTAACACGAGCTAAAAAACTTCTGATACTCATAGGTTCAGAAGAAAAGATATATTCAATGGTAGATAACAACAAAAGAACAAAACGTTATACCTGCCTGAGAGATATGCTGAAGAAAGGATAATTAAAAATGGCAAATACAGATATAGGTATCGACCTCGGTACTTCAAACATAGTTATGACAATGGGCAATAAGGGAGTTGTTCTCAGTGAACCTTCCGTTATTGCATACAATACACGAACAGAACGTGTCCTTGCTGTAGGTAAGGAAGCTTATGAGATGATAGGCAGGAATCCTGATTACATATGCGTTGCAAGACCTATCTGTGATGGCGTTATTTCCGATGATGACCTTACACACAGCATGATACGTGAATTTATACTCAAGGTCACAGGTCACCAGCTTTTAAAGCCGAGAATAGTAATATGCATACCTTCATTCATTACAGATATCGAAAGCCGTGCTGTTGTAGAAGCTGCAAAAAGTGCCGGTTCAAGACAGGTTTACCTCATTCAGGAGCCTATAGC
Source organism: Ruminococcus flavefaciens (assembly GCA_002348905.1). GTDB lineage: Bacteria > Bacillota > Clostridia > Oscillospirales > Ruminococcaceae > Ruminococcus > Ruminococcus flavefaciens_O. Next base: position 30,318 of record DEBW01000148.1, read on the forward strand.
TGCAATGATAGGTGCAGGCGTTAATATCACAAAGGCTAAGGGCCACATGATAGTTGACATCGGCGGCGGCACTACTGATATAGCTATCGTTTCAATGAATGGTGTGGTAACTTCATATACAATCAAGACCGCTGGCAACGCTATTGACCGTTCTATAGCTAAATATATGCAGAACAAGTACAAACTCCTTATCGGAGAGCGTACCGCTGAAAAGGTTAAGATAGAGCTCTGCAACCTCTACGATCCTAATGATGAAATAACTTACACTGTCAAAGGCAGAAGTCTGCTGAAAGGTCTGCCGGCACAGGTACAGCTCAGTGAGATTGAGCTTTTCAAGGCTATTGAGGATGACACTTTTGCTATCATGGAGGCTATACGTAAAGTTCTCGAAGATGCACCTCCGGAGCTTGTAGGCGATATTTACGACAATGGTCTGCTTCTTACCGGCGGCGCTGCTCTGCTTGGAGGTCTTACTCAGCTTATC
>DEBW01000148.1:30834-31404 GCA_002348905.1 Ruminococcus flavefaciens
TATAAACTGTAATATCGCCAAGGATGCGATAAATTGTGTTGCTAAGGGCACAGGAATGGCATTCGGCAGCATGACCACACTTCTTGACGGCTTTGAGACTGCTACAGTTTACAAATACAGATGATACATACATTTCATATATATCCGGTAGTGATTGACTAATCAAAAAATATCGGTTATAATATATTTATCACATTTTAAAGGAGTAATTCAAATGAGCGAATGTACACACGACTGTTCAAGCTGCGGCAGCGACTGTGCCAGCAGAACAGAGCCTCAGAGCCTTCTCGAAAAGCCTAATCAGATGAGTAATATCGGCAAAGTTATCGGCATCGTCAGCGGTAAAGGCGGCGTTGGTAAAACTATGGTATCTTCACTTCTTGCAGTTTCTATGCAGAGACTCGGCAAAAATGTTGGTATCCTCGACGCTGACATTACTGGTCCGTCAGTACCTAAGGCTTTCGGCATACATGAAAAAGCTGATGCCTGCGAATTTGGCATAATCCCTCGAAAGAGCAAAATGGGCATTGACGTTATGTCTGTTAACCTTCTTCTCGAAAACGAATCCGA
>DEBW01000148.1:31464-37956 GCA_002348905.1 Ruminococcus flavefaciens
CCTGTTGTATGGAGAGGTCCTGTTATTGCCGGAGTTGTAAAACAGTTCTGGACTGACGTTATATGGAAAGATATAGACTATCTCTTTGTTGATATGCCTCCGGGAACAGGCGACGTTCCGCTGACTGTTTTCCAGTCTCTCCCTGTTGACGGTATCGTTATCGTAACTTCACCTCAGGAGCTTGTTTCAATGATAGTTGAAAAGGCTGTAAAAATGGCAAAGCTCATGAATATACCAATAATCGGTATAATCGAAAATATGAGCTACTATCAGTGTCCTGACTGCGGCAAAAAACATAAGATATACGGTGACAGCCACATTGAAGAGATCGCTAAGGAGCACGGTATACCTGTACTTGCACAGCTTCCTGTATGCACTGACCTCGCTAAACACTGCGATCAGGGTACCATTGAGCTGTTTGAAGGCGACTGGCTTGACGCTGCTGTAAATCAGATAGACTCAAATAAGTAATATCAAAAAAGTGCTTCCATACCGGAAGCACTTTTTTATAATTAAAGTTCTCATAAAGCGTATATTGAATAGTCAGGGTGTCAATAAAACAGCCATAGTATTTCTGTCAGAAATACTATGGCATTAAAATTCTATACATCAGATTTTCTTTTTACTTATTCAAGGAAACTTAGCTGATTGCTGTCACCAAGTTCTTTAGCTGGCTTTCCGGCTGCAGGTACAGCCTTTGCACGGTATTTTTCAAATTCAGGAGCTTCCTCTTCTGAAATAATAGCTGCCGAAGTCAGCACAGCATTTTTTCTGAGCGTGATTACCTGTACACCCTGTGAATCCCTTGTATTTTTAGGAAGTATCATTGCTGTATTGAATACAAGCGCATGACCTGTGCTTGTGCGAAGAAGTATATCGACATCTTCGGCAGTAAATATTATCGCTGCCAATGGAGATTTATCAGAATAAGCCTTCTGGAGTTTCTTTCGGTTAGTCTTTGTTTCATACGACTTCATCGGTATCTTTGCAGCCTTACCATTCTCGAAGAAGAATATAACGTGTCCGCTATAATCAGTTGTAGGCAGCAGCATACGGAGATTTTCGCCTTCATCAAAGTTGAGTTTAGCCGGTATATAGTCACCCATAAGACTTGCTTTGCTGTCATCAAATGCGCTTGCTTTAGATTTATAGACCTGTGCCTTATCCGAGAAGAAAATAAGATCAGTTTTGTTTGTAGCCTCGAAAGTCTGACTGATATAGTCGCCTTCTTTGAGTTTCTGCTCACCGCTCATTCTGAGAGACTGCGGAGTTATCTTTTTGAAATATCCGCTTCCGGATACAAAAAGATTTACCGGATAATCAGGTGTATCGTCGATATTATCCTCATCCTCCACATCAGACTGGTAATAGAAAAGAGTACGTCTCGGCTGACCGTAGTTTTTAGCAACTTCTTTCAGTTCGTCAATGATTATCTTGCGTATCTTTTTTCTGTCGCTGAGGATATCTTCCATTTCAGCAATATCCTTGCGAAGCTGGTCAACTTCTTCGATGCGGCGCAGAATGTACTGACGGTTGATGTTTCGGAGTTTGATCTCAGCCACGTATTCAGCCTGTATCTCGTCAATGCCGAATCCGATCATAAGATTTGGCACAACATCTGATTCTGCCTCAGTCTCACGTATTATCTTTATAGCCTTGTCAATGTCAAGGAGTATCTTTGAGAGAGCTTCAAGCAAATGGAGCTTCTCTTTTTTCTTTTGCAGGTCGAAGTAGGTACGGCGTTTTACGCACTCCTCACGGAATGCAGTCCACTCTGTAAGTATTTCTCTTACGCCCATTACCTTAGGAGTGCCGGCAATAAGGATATTGAAGTTGCATGGATAGCTGTCCTGCAACGGTGTAAGACGGAAAAGCTTCTGCATTATTTTGTCCGGATCCTGACCACGCTTGAGGTCAATAGTAAGTTTAAGACCGTTGATATCTGTTTCATCTCTTGCGTCTGATATCTCACGTATCTTTCCGGCTTTAATAAGCTCGAATATCTTGCTGAGTATAGCTTCAACAGTGGTCGTGTAAGGAATCTGAGTTATCTCGATGCAGTTTGATGATTTGTCATAGCTGTACTTGCTTCGTATCTTTATACTTCCTCTGCCGGTTTCATACACATTGTTCAGCTCAGCTTCATCATAGAGAAGGAAGCCTCCACCCGGAAAATCAGGACCTTTGAGAGTGCTGAGTATGTCATGCTCCGGATTCTTCATGAGAGCTATGGTAGTTTCACATATCTCTGCGAGATTGAACGGACAAACATTGCTTGCCATTGATACTGCTATACCGGTATTTGAGTTAACAAGTACCGTCGGGAATGTTGCAGGCAGAAGTGTAGGCTCTTGCATGGTATTGTCATAGTTCGGCACAAAATCAACAGTATCCCTGTCGATATCCCTGAAAAGCTCATTGCATATCTTTTCAAGCTTTACCTCGGTATAACGTGAAGCTGCATAACGAGTTTTACTTGAATACTGTTTTCCGAAGTTACCCTTGCTGTCGATATAAGGGTGCAGAAGTGACTCATTTCCTCTTGTCAGACGTACCATTGTTTCGTATATAGCCTGATCTCCGTGCGGATTTAGTTTCATAGTCTCGCCAACAACGTTTGCTGACTTTGAACGCTCCTTATCAGGATTTAAAAGTCCACGCTTGTACATCATATAAAGCAGTTTGCGGTGTGAAGGTTTGAAACCGTCTATCTCAGGGAGTGCTCTTGATATGATAACGCTCATTGCGTAGGGCATATAGTTGCTTTTCAGTACGTCTGTTATCTGCTGGTCAACTACGCTGCCTGAACCTTCTATATAAGCCTCGTGCTTGAACACAGGGGCATTTTTTGATGTGTCTTTTTTTCTTGCCATTGTATTCTCCTCTTATGATATGTCAGCCAGTTCAAGATAATCAGCGCCATATTCCTGGATATAGTCCTTACGTCCCTGTAAGTCGTCACCAAGAAGCATTTCAAACACCTCTGCTGACTCCTTTATATCTTCAACCGTAACTTTGATAAGACGGCGAGTGTCAGGGTTCATAGTGGTAAGGCTCATCATGTCAGGCTCGTTTTCACCAAGACCTTTTGAGCGCTGGATAGTGTGCTTTTTGTCACCGATAGCATTGAGTATGCGCTGTTTCTCCTGCTCGGTATAGGCAAAGTAAGTCTTTTCCTTTGTGTTTATTTCAAAAAGCGGTGATTCAGCAATATATACATAGCCTTCCTCGATAAGTTTAGGAGTGAGTCTATAGAGCATAGTGAGTATAAGTGTACGTATCTGGAATCCGTCAACGTCTGCATCAGTGCAGATAACTATCTTATTCCAGCGGAAGTTGTTAATATCAAAATTGGAAAGCTCTTTGTTAGCCTTTGAAGTAACTTCAACTCCACAGCCTAACACCTTGATAAGGTCGGTAATTATCTCGCTTTTGAATATTTTATTGTACTCGGCTTTGAGACAGTTAAGAATCTTTCCTCGTACAGGTATAACTGCCTGAAATTCAGCATTTCTTGCAAGTTTTACAGAACCGAGAGCTGAGTCACCCTCCACGATATATATTTCACGGCGTGTAACATCTTTTGTACGGCAGTCAACGAATTTATCGACCATATTTGCAAGGTCGATAGTACCCGTGAGTTTCTTCTTCATGTTCAGGCGGGTACGTTCAGCATTTTCACGGCTTCTTTTATTCAGGAGTACCTGCTCTGAAATGCGCTTTGCTTCATCAGGATTTTCAATGAAGTATATTTCGAGATTATGGCGCAGGAATTCAGTCATAGCCTCACGTATAAATTTGTTGGTGATAGCTTTTTTAGTCTGATTTTCATAAGAAGTCTGAGTTGAGAACGATGATGATACAAGCACGAGACATTCTTCTATATCCTCAAACTTCACCTTATTCTCGTTCTTCTGATAACCGTTCACTGACTTTATATATGCATCTATCTGAGCCTGAAATGCTCGTTTTACAGCATCCTCCGGAGAACCGCCGTGTTCAAGAAAACTTGAATTGTGGTAATATTCAGTTGTCTTTACTTTATTTGAAAATGTAAGTGCAACATCAAATTTCACCTTGTATTCCGGCTTATCCTCACGATCTTTACCACGCTTTTCAACAGTCCAGTGCTGTATACCTGTGAGAGCATTATCTCCGGATATTTCCTTGACATAGTCGGTTATACCATTTTCATAGATAAATTCTGTCTCATTGAAACCGCCAGCTTCATTCTCGCTTCTGAATACAAATAATATATTAGGATTTACTACAGCCTGACGCTTCAGGATATCATGGAAAAACTCATCTGAAACGACAATATCAGTGAATACTTCAAAGTCAGGTCTCCAGCGTGTCTTTGTACCCGTTTGCTTCTTTTTGCATGGTTCTTTTTTAAGACCACCTACATTTTCACCTTTTTCAAAATGCAGACTGTACTTATAACCGTCACGGATAACCTCAACGTCCATAAATTCTGACGCAAACTGTGTAGCACAAAGACCAAGACCGTTTAAACCTAATGAAAATTCGTATGAATCGCCGTTTGCATCATATTTACCGCCGGCATAAAGTTCGCAGTAAACAAGTTCCCAGTTATAGCGCTGTTCAGAATTATTGAAATCTACCGGACATCCACGTCCGAAATCTTCAACTTCGATGTCATTGTTGCGGTAATGGGTTATGATTATCTTATTGCCGAAGCCAGCTCTCGCCTCATCAATAGAGTTTGATATTACCTCGAATATGGAGTGCTCGCAGCCGTCAAGACCGTCTGAGCCGAATATTACTGCCGGACGCTTTCTTACCTTATCTGCGCCCTTCAGCATAGTTATACTGTCGTTACCGTAATCCTTCTTTTTTGCCATATCTTCACAGCCGCATAAAGCGGCAGCTCCTTTCACTGGTTTTCTGAAAAACAAACATTCTTGATAATTATATCACAGATGTTTTTTTTTTGCAAGTGGTTTATTCATATAGCTTTTAATATAGTGTTAGTATGTCAATGATGTAAGACAAGCCAACAGTTCATTTCCAAAACAAAAAACAATGCCCCGAAACTTCGGGGCAAAAATTTTATCAGTATAATGGCAGTCCATGTTACTTGAAATTATGACTTTGCTTGAGAACCATATCCTTGACTTTCATGAGAGAAGTTGTGGTACTTCTTTCATTTTCTGATAGTTTCATAGTGATGAACTTGATAGTTTCCTGATAATCAGGGATCATTATGTGCTCCAAAGCATTTACACGGCGGCGAGTTTTTTCTATCTCGTCAGCCATAAGCTGGCAAGCCTTTTCAACTTCTGCAAGACGTATCATCTTCGGGAACACTTCGCTCAGAGCGCTTACAGCACCGTCAAGATCGGCAGAAGTGAAAGCTGTACCATATGAGTAAATATCAGAAGTATCGCTTGTACGGTACTTAGGACTGAAAACTGGAATATATACACTCATGACATTCTTTTCGTCTACTTCAAGTTCAACTTCCTGTTTTGGAAGCATAAGCGCAGTTTCAAGTGCTTCACGCTGCATTACAGAGCCTGCAACAGCCATATACTTATCAGCCTCAGCAATAGCAGCTTCGACTTCACTTCGGAGCTGTCGGTCTTCTTTAATGAGTATCATGAACTGACGCATAAGCTCATCACGTTTATCTTTCAGCAGCTTATGACCACGCTGAGCCGAGACGAGCTTCTTTTTCAGCTTGCTCAACTCCATACGTGTAGGATTTACATTAAGTCTTGCCAATGCAGCTCACCTCAGTCCTTTTTGTCGTAGTATTCGGCAAGGTACTCCTCCCTGATACGTCTCAGCTCACTTCTTGGAAGCATTTTCAGCAGTTCCCAGCCGATAGAGAGAGTTTCCTCGATACTGCGGTTATTGTCGAAGCCCTGAGAAACGTAGCGTTTTTCAAATTCATCTGAAAATTTAGCATAGATAAGGTCAATAGGAGTAAGGGCAGCCTCACCGAGTACGACCATGAGTTCCTTAGCATCTTTGCCTCGTGCATAAGCTGAGAATAGCTGGTTCATAGTATCTGAATGGTCTGCACGAGTCTTACCCTTGCCTATTCCCTTATCTTTAAGTCTTGAAAGAGAGGGCAAAACATCTACAGGAGGATTTATTCCCTTTCTGTAAAGCTCACGGGAGAGAATGATCTGTCCCTCGGTGATGTAACCGGTAAGGTCAGGGATAGGATGAGTTTTATCGTCCTCAGGCATGGTGAGAATAGGTATCATTGTGATACTTCCTTCTTTGCCATCCTGTCTGCCTGCACGTTCATAGAGAGAAGCAAGGTCAGTATACATATAACCAGGATATCCACGTCTTCCCGGAACTTCCTTACGTGCAGCCGATACTTCACGGAGAGCATCAGCGTAGTTTGTGATATCGGTAAGGATAACGAGTACGTGCATTCCCTTTTCAAAAGCAAGATATTCAGCAGCAGTAAGAGCCATTTTCGGAGTAGCGAGACGCTCTATAGCCGAGTCG
>DEBW01000148.1:37968-39181 GCA_002348905.1 Ruminococcus flavefaciens
TCGTTAGCAAGGTTTACGAAAAGTACTGTACGGTCAAGCGCACCTGTTTCACGGAAGCTTCTTACGAAGTACTCGGATTCTTCAAAAGTGATACCCATAGCAGCAAAAACAACGGCAAACTGTTCGTTGTCACCGAGAACTCGTGCCTGTCTTGCAATCTGAGCTGCAAGCTGAGCGTGTGGAAGTCCGCTGGCTGAGAATATCGGCAGTTTCTGACCTCTTACGAGAGTATTAAGTCCGTCGATAGCAGAAACGCCTGTCTGAATAAATTCCTGAGGATATTTTCTTGCAACAGGGTTCATAGGCAGACCGTTAACGTCCATACGCATATCTGGGATTATCTCAGGGCCGTCGTCGATAGGTCTTCCGAGACCGTCGAAAACTCGTCCGAGCATATCCTCAGATACGCCGAGTTCCATCTGATGACCTGAGAAAACAACAGCACTGTCTTTAAGGTTGATACCTGCTGCATTTTCAAAAAGCTGTACAAGAGCATTGCTGCCGTCTATCTCAAGGACACGGCAACGGCGTTTTTCACCGTTTGAAAGTCTTATTTCTGCAAGTTCGCCATAGGTTACATTCTCAACGTCCTTGACGAGAAGAAGCGGGCCTGCTGCTTCTTCAATAGTTCTGTATTCTCTTGGCATCAGTCTTCCTCCTTATTCAGCAGTTCATCAAGTTCAGAGGATATTTCCACTGAGAGCTTGTCAAACTCTGCATCTGTCTGCTCCTCAGGCACGTACTTGAAACGTCCTATCTTCTCACGTACAGCGAGTTCAGATATAGCTTCAATATCAGCGCCCTTGGCAATGGCAGCTTCTGCCTCATCATTGAAATTGAGTATCAGCTTCATCATGTAAAGCTGTTTTTTAAGGCTTGTATAGGTGTCTACCTCATGGAAAGCAAGCTGATGCAGGAAGTCCTCACGGATAGAACGGGCAGTCTCCATTTTCAGTCTGTCATTAGGCGAAAGAGCGTCCATACCGATGAGCTTTACGATCTCCTTGAGCTCGGCTTCTTCATGGAGTATTTCCATAAATCTTGCACGTGACTTCATCTAGGCCTCGCCGAAGTTCTGGGTATACCAGGGGGCGAGGGTGTCCAGATACAGCGAATAGCTGGTCAGCCAGTTGATGGCCGGGAAGTGACGGGCATAGGCCAGAGAGGAATCCAGCGCCCAGAAGACCTTGACGATACGCATGGTCGCCTGGGA
>DEBW01000150.1:0-1576 GCA_002348905.1 Ruminococcus flavefaciens
ATTAATGTCTTTTACTGATTTTTTCGATGTTCCTCATTTTCTGTTTTGTAATGAATGTAAAATCTGTTTTGAAACCACAGACATCATGCAGTTTATCAGTGATAAGAGTTCGTTCATACAATGGCATAAAGCCTTGTTCCTGGATATCTGCAAAGTTCATTGATTTGAGCGTATCGAGTATTTCATCGCATGTGTATTGCTTATCCATTTTCTTTTCAAGAAGTTTGTAAATCATAAGCGCGAGAAAACAGGTAAGGAAATGAGCTTTAATGCTTTGATCTTTTTTGACATAAACAGGTCTGGCTTCAAAGTCAGTTTTTAAATTACGGAAGCATGCTTCAATCTGCCAGCGGCCTTCGCTTACACGGATGATATCAGCAGGTTCATCATCAAGAAGATCAGTACATAATGCGTATAATCCATCATATTTTGCTTCTTCAGCAATTTTTTCTTTATCAAGCGAGTATATCTTTTTACTTGCTACTTCACCATCACCTGTTACTGCAGTCTGGTTAATGAAGCGTGCCGGATCATTCGGATTCTTTCTGGTTCTTTTATGCTGTCCGTTTGCAAGCATCTGATTAGCTCGTTCCACCTGCTTCTTTCGTATCTCTTTCTGATATGCAGCGTATTTCGGAGAGTATGTAACAATCAATGACTGATGTATCTTTTTAGGGGTATAAGGATCTTCTTTGTAGTATACATCATTGTCTTCAGGATCAATATTTCTGATATCATCAACAGGTGTGTTGTCAGATAATCTTCTGAAGCCGGTACCATCAAGAGCCCATTCTTTTTCTTCTTTAGGAAGTTTTTTGATGGACTGGGTTACAATGAATTTACGGTTACCGATATCATTAAATTCACGTATGGATTCTGAGCCAAGACCGGCATCGCTGCAGTAAATGAATTTATGACATCCAAAGTCTCTGATAACCTTTTGCTCAAGAGGTTTCAGGGACTTTTGTTCGTTCTGATTTCCGGGAAACAATGAAAACGCCAGCGGAATTCCGTCACCGTCAGTAAACATGCCCATCTGAAGGATAGGATTAGGCTTGTGATCTTTACCTTGGCCGTATTTTTTATCTCCGTCTTCCTGTTCAATTTCAAAGTAATAGTTTGTGCAGTCATAATAGAGAACCTTGTCACTTCTCTTAGTAACGAAGTGACTGTTTTTGTACACCTCTGACTGAATAAAATCACATTCATCTGCAAGAACCGCAAGAGATCTGTAAACATCATGCAGTTCATACGAAGGCGGTTCCAGAAACTTCTTTGCAGTTTTGTATGAAGATCGTTTGCTGTCCGGTTCGAGTATCCTTGTATAGATCAGGTCTGAGAGAATTGCGTTCAGATCATATTTAAAGGAATATTTGGATTTGATCCTTTTGCATATGTAATCGAGTTTCAGATCATAGTAAACCGACTGAGGAAACAGATATCCGCCAATGAAAAACTTCTGAGTATTGTAGGGTATCTGTTCATTCGCTTTAAAGGAAACAGTAACATTTTGAACTTCCTGCTCAGCTTTATACTTTTCGGTTTCAATCCTAACCTGCTCTTTAGCCCATGCAAT
>DEBW01000150.1:1685-2710 GCA_002348905.1 Ruminococcus flavefaciens
TTTCGAACGGTTTTAGTGGTTGATCTACCCTGATTATTTATATATGATTTTGAAATATAATATGATTCAGAATTTTTTGATTTGGAAATAGTAAGTTTCATAATGATATTCTCCTCGCCAAAGTTATAGCTCTACTTACTATTATATCACAAATCACCAGATATTGCTATAGTTTAAGAAAATTTTCTTGACAAAAAAATCGCCCTATTTATGGGCTTTATGACGAATATTTTATTGTTGGACTGTAAAACGCCCGGGTACTGCCGGATAAGGATGCTCTGAGGAGACTGCTTGAAATATCATGAGAGCGGAATAAAGATGACAATGGGTATGTCCGAAGAAGAAATTGATGAGATCCTTAACTGCTGAAAATGTATAATCACCCTTGAAATTGACGCGGATACATGTTATAATTATTTAATAGAACGATTGTGATATCGGACAGAGGGGAAGTGCAGAACATGAGAAAGCTTGTACTGATCATGCTGTGTATCGGCCTTTTCGTTTGGGGCGTTGTAAAAGTGTTCGACAGAAAAGACCATGACCTTGATAATGTAGGCGAGGTCAGTGTGATACGCACTCTTGACGGTAATGCAGAAAGTCATGCGGTCAAGGGAGAAAAACTTAATAAATGCTTTAAGGATAAAATAACTGATTTTGATATAGCGCCGCTTTCCGAGCTTGCCTCGGATGCAGTAACGGTGGAAAAGCCGGATGTAATTGATGACAATAACAATATTGCCGTTAAGTACAAGGGTGAATTTATAGATGAGGAAGAACACGATATCTACTACAGTATCTACGATTCAGATTTCAATCTTCTGTATGAAACGGACACCCTCGGGGTGGTTTTTGAAAAGGGAAACGATTATTATGCAGTAGTTGATGTAAAATGGGGACACGTAAAGAATTATGTCTGCCTGCGTTACTGCATTAAGATAACCACATAAAAGAGTCATTTGTGATTCTTTTGTGTGGTTTTTTTATATTAAACGAAAAATTTATTTTTCGTTTACTATTAGCCG
>DEBW01000150.1:2775-4283 GCA_002348905.1 Ruminococcus flavefaciens
AAAAACTTTTTGCGTTTACTATGATTTGGATGCAAAAAACCATTTACTTTTTGACGAAAATGTGGTAAAATGAATTCATAGTTTTTAGCGAGGTGATACAGAGAGTGAAGAAGTTTTCACTAAAAAAATGTTTGATAAGCACAGTTCTTGCATCTGTGATGGGTTTCCAGACAGTTTTACCTGCTGTATACGCTGAAGAAGAATACGGTGTTGACATATCAAGATATCAGGGAAACATCAACTGGGATCAGATCGCAAATGACGGTATGAGCTTTGTTATTCTGCGTGCAGGAACGACGAAATACGGAATTGACTCAAAATTCGAGGAATACTACGAAGGCACAAGAAAAGCAGGCATCAAGACCGGTGCTTACCTTTTTATCAGTTCAATGTCTCTTGAGGAATTCAAGGCGGCTGCAGAGCAGTTTATGACTTATCTTGAAGGCAAGCAGTGGGAAATGCCTATCTATATAGACCTTGAGGAAAACGAGCAGACTACGCTCGGAAAGCAGACTCTTACTACCTACGCCCTTGCGTGCATGAATATCCTCAGCGACGCAGGGTACAAGACAGGTATTTATTCAAATCTTAACTGGTACAGAAACTATCTCGACAAGGATCAGATAGACAAGGCCGGTTACGAGATATGGTACGCACAGTATCCGGAGGCGCATGCTGATCCTCATAACTATGACAAGAGTGATATGTGCAGAATATGGCAGTATTCAAGTCAGGGTAAGATAAATTCTATTCCTGAGAATTCTGTTGACCTTAACATTGCATATCATATATATGACGAACGACGCGCGGTAAACGGTGCTGGAGAACCATGGATGGTTCCTTTTCTGGCACGCAGGACCATGAAGGCCGGACCGGGAAATGAATACGGCGACATACTCAATGTTCCGCAGAATACAGTTCTGAATATATCTGAGATCAGATACGAGGACGGTACGGAGTGGGGCAAATTCTCATACGGCGGATATGTCGGATGGTGCGATCTTTACGGTATGGTCAACTATTCAGCCGAAGGAGTTCCGGAAGATCCGTACATGTACTATGACGTAAATATGGATGGCGCGGTAAATGCAGCTGATGAGCTGGCTCTTTCAAAGTACATACTCTGTGACAGCACTGAAGGACTGAGCGCTGATCTTAACGGAGACGGAAAAGTCAATGTTTTTGACCGCATGAGGCTGATGGCGTATATCATTAACGCCGAAGGGTAAAAGTTAAAAAGCAGGTTATCCTGCTCAAATAAAAATGATAAATTATGATAACAGAAGGGAAGAAAAAGTTATGTTCAAGGCAAATGAAAACAGGTACGATAATATGATCTACCGCAGATGCGGTAAAAGCGGGCTGAAACTTTCAGCTGTTTCATTAGGACTCTGGAAGAATTTCGGAGCAAAGGATGACTTCGCAAACATGGAAAAGATGGTTCATACCGCTTTTGATCTCGGTATAATTCATTTTGACCTGGCCAACAATTACGGGGATCCTGACAT
>DEBW01000150.1:4414-4816 GCA_002348905.1 Ruminococcus flavefaciens
TACGGTGAAAGAAACGGTTCAAGAAAATATCTTATCGCTTCACTTGACCAGAGCCTTAAGAGAATGAACCTTGACTATGTTGATATTTTCTATCATCATATCGCTGATCCAAATACATCGATAGAAGAAACAGCAGTTGCACTCAATGATATTGTAAGACAGGGCAAGGCTCTCTACGTAGGCATATCCAACTACAACAAGTTCCAGACAGCTGAGATCATAAAGATATTTGAAGAGCTGCACACACCGTTTGTTGTAAATCAGCCTTCATGGTCACTTCTCAACAGATGGGTAGAGGAAGACGGACTTGACAGCTTCTGTGAAGAACACGGCATCGGACTTGCAGTATTCTCACCTCTTTCAAACGGACTTCTTACAAACAAGTATCTCGGCGGTCCTGTT
>DEBW01000150.1:4976-6104 GCA_002348905.1 Ruminococcus flavefaciens
GAAGAAAACGTTAAGTGTATTGATAATCTTGATTTCACATACGAAGAGATCAAGCAGATCGATGATATTCTTAAGAAATAATTTTTTATTAAAGTAATTAAACGCTGATCATATCGATGAAAACCGGTATGACCAGCGTTTTTTGATTTCAGATACTCACTTTATTATCTTGAAGCATACTGTATTTGAGTTGATAAGAGGTGCGCAGTATTCGAAGTATATTGTTCCCGAAACAGTGCTTCTTATTTCAGAAACGACTTCACCGTCGAAGGGATCGGATATGATACCGAGAACATCGCCTCTTTCGACACGTTTGCCGATACTGATAAGGCTTTTGAAAACTCCTGCCGCTTCCGAGCGGATCTGACTGGTCTTGCTCTCATCTGTCAGTTTCGTAACATATGCCGGTGGAGTATTTGCGGAAATGATGCCCTGCGTATCTAGAAAACGCAGTATCGCATAGACTGCTTCATCTGCCGCGTTCTCGTCAATGATATCAGTTGCATTGGCATATACGGAGAACGCCTTTGTTCCCCATATCTGCCAGTTGTAATTGAGTGTGGTTGTATCATAAGGTCGCGGTCTCCGGATAATGCCGTATTCAAGCCCGAAATCCTTCATTAGTGCGGGATCGGTGAAACCCGTATCCATCATCTTGACGTGAGGCAGAAAATTTCCGGGCTGATAGAAACTCGCAAGCTGTATTCCGTATTCATAACCCTGTATCTTTGAGAAAAGACCGTCTGCAATGCGCTGCGTGGTCTCGCCCTGAACATAGCCCGGAAACATACGGTTTATATCCGTATTGTCCATAGTCCAGAAACGCTTGCCGATGTTCATGGAATAGTAGTTTACGCAGGGGATAACCATTATCTCACAGTCATCAGCGATATGTCCTTTTGCTTCGAGTTTTTTCAGTTCCTGCACCATTCTGGAACAGACGTACATCTGCTGGACTTCATTTCCGCGCATAGCTCCGACTATGGCTGCCGACTTCTTTCCGTGACCGAAACAGAAACCTGTTACTTCAAGCTGTTCACGGTACGGAGATCTGAGCGAGAACAGTATTTTCTTTTTCACTTGTCCTCACCTCCCGATACCGGCTGTAATATTCTTGCAAGCAGAGCG
>DEBW01000150.1:6152-7187 GCA_002348905.1 Ruminococcus flavefaciens
ATCATTCCGTCACATACAGCGTCCACTTTTTCTACTGTTTTTGACGACAGCGGATCGACCACATCACCGATATGGTCTCCCTTTTTTACAGTATCCCCGAAGTTGGCGCATGGGACAAATATTCCCGCAGCATCAGAGTTTACAAAGCCTACTTCACGGCCTTCTGAAACTATCGGTTCACGGACGGAAGCAATTTCGCCCTTCCACATGCCAAGCTCTTTCATAAGATACATAACGCCGTCAAAAAGCTGCCTGCAGTACTCCTTTGTAATGCGCATACCCACACCCATTTCCACAACGAGAGTTTTCGTTCCACGCGTATTGAGCGTGTGGGCAAGTGTTGATTCAAGCACCGTTGCGGCATCGTGTATCCATATAAAGTCCACATTCATAAGTATGGCATAGGGCAGAAGCGTCTGTGCGGTAGGTGCGCTCATTCGTATCTGCGGTATCTCTTTAAGGAAGATATTGCTGGAATGAACGTCTATGCAGACATCGGAACCGCTTATATCATCAACGATCGATGCGCACAGCATTTCAGCCATTGTGCCGTTTTTTGATCCCGGAAATACGCGGTTCATATCAAGATCGAACATGGGTATTCCACGTGTTATTGAGTCTATACCCATAGGATTAAGCGCAGGATAGATATCCACGATGCCGTCGAGCATATCAATATTCTGATCAATGAAGCTTCCCACCATATATGCGAGATACTGACCTTCGAGCTCATCACCGTGAGTACCCGTCACAAGGCTGAGTCTGGTCTTTTTCTCACCTTTCTGTATCCGGCGTTTCTGTATATTCAGATTTTCATGTACAGCAAGCGCCGCACTTGCTATCGTTTCTGTCATTTCAAACTATCCTTCCTTATGATAATATACTCCTCACAAGCTGTAACTGCTTTGTGTGTTTACCGAACATTACGCCTCTGTCTATAGCGCAGTCGCGGAAATCCCGTCCCTGGGAAAGTACGATATAATCATCGTTCACCGGACAGTTGTTGGCAGGGTCGATGCCCTCCCAGTGGTCGCC
>DEBW01000150.1:7220-8262 GCA_002348905.1 Ruminococcus flavefaciens
GTCCAGTATTCCACCCATGAATGTGTCTCGCCGTCACAGAAAGCAAGCCCTGCAATATACCTTGCAGCTATGCCGTCCATTCTGAGGAGAGTTATCAGTATATGCGAAAAGTCCTGACAGACTCCCTTGCCTAAGGAAAATGCTTTTTCCGCAGTTGTAGATGTATCGGTAAAACCCTGCTCATAGGAAAGCCGATCCGACAGAGCGGCACAAATATATTCAGCTCGGTCCTGAACCGTACCGGTGCATTTCACTTTTATCTCGTTATAAAAAGCTGAAAGCGTTTCGCCCGGCTGTGTATACCGGGACTGATACAGATAGCAGGGCATATAGTCGGTGCGGTGTTTTGAGTTATCCACCTCCGCCGTACCCTTTATCTCAAAGTCAAGAAAGCGGTGATCGCCTTTCAGATAGCCAGCTGTTACATTGTTTCCGAAAGCGTCAACTGTCTGTTTTACGGAAACATATGGCGTTATATTCATGTCACAGGAGGTTATCTTTTGCGTGTCGGTTACAGGCGGCATGATACGCAGTGCGAAGCTGTGGTCGTGAACATAGTCGTCAAAGGTAAGCTTGGTTGAATAGTAAAAATCTACACGCTTCATACACGGACCTCCTCTGCATCAAACAGATGCCCCAGACTTTTCAGGGCTTTGCAGGTATCCTTTTCGTAATCTTCCTTGGTACCAAGAGTCTCCACCAGTATGGAAAGATATTTCGTGTTGTATCTGAACGGCGTGTCTTTCGGAACTCTGTGCAGATTTTTGCAGAGCCTGATAAATTCCTTTTCCACAGTGGCAAACGGAAATCTCATTCTCATGTACAGATCGAGCCGTTCAAGTGTCTTGCCGATGTAGATAATATTTCTGATCTCATCATCGTAGATATGTTCGTTTATGCTTCCCCAGAAGCTGTAGAGAATATCTTTCAGCGGCAGGAGAGAAAGCCTGACATTTGGCTTATCCTGCGACTTCGTAAGAGTATCCTTCGCCATCTGCAGGAACGAAAGTGTTTTTGATGAGATCTCCTCACGCAGGACTAT
>DEBW01000150.1:8315-8443 GCA_002348905.1 Ruminococcus flavefaciens
ATCTCCTCACGCAGGACTATACCGTTGTCATATGCTCTTTCAAGACAATATGCTGCCGAGTTCGGATTGTTTTCGTCATACAGAAAACTGCGTATAAAATCAAGGCTGTCCGTATAGCTGTCATTCAG
>DEBW01000110.1:0-515 GCA_002348905.1 Ruminococcus flavefaciens
CCTATGGCTCAGACAAGAGAGCACATCCTTCTCGCTCGTCAGGTTGGCGTTCCTGCAATCGTTGTATTCATGAACAAGGCTGACCAGGTTGATGACGAAGAGCTTCTCGAGCTCGTAGAGATGGACATCCGTGACCTTCTCTCTAGCTATGACTTCCCTGGCGATGATACACCAATCATCAAGGGTTCTGCTCTTGCTGCTCTTAACGCTCCTGATGACCTCAGCGATCCAGCTTACGCTCCAATCCTTGAGCTCATGGATGCTGTTGATGAGTACATCCCAAGCCCAGAGCGTGACGATGCTAAGCCATTCCTTATGCCTATCGAGGATACTATGACAATTTCTGGTCGTGGTACTGTTGTTACTGGTAGAGTAGAGCGTGGAAAGCTCAACGTTAACGAGCCTGTAGAGATCGTTGGTCTCTCTGACGAGAAGCTCAACACAGTTGTTACTGGTCTTGAAATGTTCAGAAAGACTCTTGACTTCTGTGAAGCTGGTGATAACGTTGGTGCTCT
>DEBW01000110.1:727-4253 GCA_002348905.1 Ruminococcus flavefaciens
ACAACTGACGTTACTGGTGTTGTTACACTTCCTGCTGACAAGGAAATGTGTATGCCTGGTGATAACGTAGCTATGGATGTTGAGCTCATCACTCCAATCGCTATCGAAGAAGGCCTCCGTTTCGCTATCCGTGAGGGTGGTAGAACAGTTGGTTCAGGCGTTGTTACTAAGATCAACGAATAATTTAAAATTATAATTTTTGCTCATACGATTAAAAAGACCGTTCCTTTGGGACGGTCTTTTTGTGTTTATGCCCTTTCAAACATATCTGCACCCACGCCGCATATCGGACATTCAAAATCCGGCGGAAGTTCGTCGCCTACGTATTCATAACCGCAGACTGTACATCTCCAGATAGTCTTCCCGTCAGAAGTCTTTCCGACCGGCACTGCTTCCTCTTTTTCTGAGCTGACTTTTTCAAAGTCGGAAGCAGGATGCTTGCAAAGCGGACATACGAAATCTTCGGGGAGTTCATCTCCGACATATTCGTATCCGCAAATTGTACAGCGCCATATCGTCTTGCCGTCAGAAGTTTCACCGACAGCCTTCGGCTTAACCTTGATATTACTCTGATAGTATTCATAAGTAGCTGACGGGATATTGCTCATAACTTCCATAGCTGTAACATCAGCGATAAACATTGTATGAGTTCCGAGGTCAATTTTTTGTACTACTTTACCCGAAATATAGGCATTTGTACCCTTTGTAACTATGTACAGACCGTTCTCGGCACGTTTGCAGTCGGTGAAGCCGGAAAATTTGTCAACATCCGTTCCGGACTGGAAGCCAAAGTGCTTGAAAAGCTCAAAATCGGCATCTGTACTGATTATTGATGCGGTGAATATGCCTGACAGGTCGATCATGTCATGAGTAAGATTTGCCTTGTTGACTGTTAAACTTACACGGTTAGGCTCAGAGGTCACCTGCATGAGCGTGTTGGTGATGCAGCCGTTATCCTTGCCTGAAAGTGATGATGTCACTACAAAAAGTCCGTAACTCAGTTTGTACATAGCTTTTTTGTCCATATTTCGTACCTCCTTCAGTACACTTTATCGTAATATAAGTTTAACAGAAAAAATATTATGTGTCAATAGATTTTGTGTTAACATTACAAATTATTTTGATATTCGACCTCTCAGAAATGTCATTAAAATCAATAAAAATGTCTGTTGAAATATGACGAATAAAACAGTTAAACGGCAAATCACGTTTTTTTCTTTGTGATATTATTGACATTTCGGTCGTGATGTTGTATAATTTTGGTATGGATTGATTGATTGGAGATGAGCATATTGACTGAATACCTTACAGCTTATATGAATAAGACCGCAGAACGTCTCAAAAATTGTGACTCTCTGCCGGAACTTGAAAAAATTCTTGCTGAACATATGGACAAGATCGCTTTCATGCAGCATGAACGCATCGTACACTTTCTTGTTACTATGATGTTCGCCATAATTCTTACTATTTTCGTTTGCGTGATACTATTTGTACAGAATTTCGCTGTTATGATGCTGGTGGTAATCATGGTGGTGCTTATCGCTTTCTACATCAAGCATTACTACTTTCTTGAAAATACCGTGCAGAAGATGTACAAGGTCTATGATGAGATGCTCGAACTGAAAGAAAAACTTTCGGAGAATAAGTTATGACCAAAAAGGAAATTGCTCTGCTTGCGGCGCAGGAGCTTGAAAAGATCTATCCCGATATCGAGTGTACTCTCGTCTACCGTGAGCCGTATCAGCTCCTTATTGCTACGAGACTTGCGGCTCAGTGTACCGATGCAAGGGTGAATATCGTAACGAAAGACCTTTTCGTTAAGTATCCTACGCTTGAAGCCTTCGCAGAGGCTGATATATCCGAGCTTGAACAGGATGTCAAGCCATGCGGTTTCTATCATACCAAAGCCAAGAGCATCAAGGAAATGGCACAGAAGCTTATTGCAGATTTTGACGGCATCGTTCCGGATACTATGGAACAACTCCTCTCTCTTCCGGGAGTTGGCAGAAAAACCGCAAACCTCTTGCTTGGGGACGTTTTCGGCAAGCCTGCAATAGTTACTGATACACATTGTATACGCATAACCGGCAGACTCGGTCTTACGGCTAATAAAGAGCCTGCCAAAGTTGAAAAAGATCTGCTGAAACTTATTCCGCCGGAGATATCCAACCACTTCTGTCATCAGACAGTTCAGTTCGGAAGGGATATATGCCGTGCGAGAAGTCCTAAATGCAAGGAGTGCAGTCTGAACTATTTTTGCAGATACTACAACAAGGAATACAGCAAAAACAATTAAAGGAGGGCTATATATGCTGTTCAATTTTCAGCTCAGTACCCCGAAAGAGGGACTTGTGGATATCACAGCAGAAGTTACAGAGGCTATAGCTGAAAGCGGTGTGAATGGGGGGATATGTATCGTTTCCTGCCCACATACTACCGCCGCTATCACTATCAATGAGAACGCTGATCCTGACGTTAAAACAGATTTTATATCAGGTCTTGACAAGAGTTTCCCTGACTTGAGTTCTTTCCGCCATGTAGAGGGCAATTCCGACGCTCACCTTAAATCGTCAGCTGTGGGGGCAAGTGAGACTATAATAGTTACTGCCGGAAAACCGCTTCTCGGCACCTGGCAGGGAGTATACTTCTGTGAATTTGACGGTCCAAGGAACAGAAAGTTCTACGTTAAAGTAATGGGAGGCTAATGCAATGAAGGATGATGTGAGAAGACTAGCCGAAATTATTGATGAATCAGATAATATAGTATTTTTCGGCGGTGCAGGCGTGTCAACTGAGAGCGGTATACCGGATTTCAGAAGCGTTGACGGTCTGTATAATCAGCAGTGGCAGTATCCGCCTGAGACTATTCTCAGCCATACTTTCTTTATGGAGCGTACTGACGAATTTTACCGCTTCTACAGAGCAAAGATGAACTGCCTCGAAGCAAAGCCTAATCCGGCTCATATCAAGCTTGCTGAGCTTGAGGAACAGGGGAAGCTGATAGGTATCGTTACACAGAATATCGACGGTCTGCATCAAAGGGCAGGAAGTAAAAAGGTATTTGAACTGCACGGAAGCATACACAGGAATTACTGCACAAAATGCGGTAAATTTTTCGAGCCGGAAACTATATTCATGAATGAAGATGTGCCGAAATGCGAGTGCGGAGGTCTTATCAAGCCGGACGTTGTGCTTTATGAGGAGGCTCTTGACAATAATACTGTTGACGGAGCAGTTTCGGCTATAGAGCAGAGCGATACTATAATCATAGGCGGAACTTCCCTGAATGTATATCCGGCTGCCGGACTTATCCGCTATTTCAGAGGAAGAAATCTTGTTATTATCAACAAATCACCAACGATCTACGACAGCAGTGCTGACCTTATGATATGTGACAATATCGGTGAGGTTTTCAGTCAGATATGATATAAATGCTTTTCATAAAAGTTTAACACAATTTTTAAGGGGCGGTTCATGATTTGAACTGCCCTTTGATTATGTTGAAAACACAGAATTGCTGGGGTGC
>DEBW01000110.1:4444-7564 GCA_002348905.1 Ruminococcus flavefaciens
AAAGCGTGTGAGTTGATTTGCGAGCAAATCAACGTGAATTTATAATTTTTCGATAAACATAAAGGGCGGATATTCCGCCCTTTATGTTTACTATTCAATCAAAGCTCATTCAGCCTTGAAAGTATGATATTTGCTGCATCAAACTTGCTCATAAGCTCTATCTCCTCGTCGCCGTAAGGAGTTATCATGGTTATGATGTTGGTATCAGTACCAAAGCCTGCGCCGGCTTTTTTTATTGAGTTGGCGCATATCATATCGCAGTTTTTCTTTTCCAGCTTTATGCGTGAATTTTCGATAACATTTTCAGTCTCCATAGAAAATCCGCATACTATCTGGTCAGAACGCTTATGCTCGCCGATATATTTAAGGATATCTGTTGTGCGTTTAAGCTCGATGACCATTTCTCCGTCAGACTTTTTGATCTTATGGTCAGCCACGTTAACAGGAGTATAGTCCGCAACAGCAGCAGCTTTTATTATGATATCGCTCTCGCCGAGATAGTCCTTGACCGCACAGAACATATCCTCAGCAGATTCAGCGTTCACCACATTGACGAACATAGGCGGCTCAACGTCGGTATGAGCAGCGATAACTGTAACGTCAGCACCTCTGAGCATAGCTGCTCTTGCAATGGCAAAGCCCATTTTTCCGCTTGAATGGTTGGTTATGAAGCGTACAGGATCGAGGTTTTCACGGGTAGCGCCTGCTGTAACGAGTATCTTTCTGCCTTCGAGGTCTTTCTCAAAGGCTATCTCACGGATGATATACTCCAGCAGAGTTTCCTCGTCCGGAAGCTTTCCGTCGCCGATATCACGGTTAGCGAGCATACCTCTCACCGGCTCGACTATCTCATAGCCGAAAGCTCTCAGCTTCTCGATGTTGTTCTGAACTATCGGGTTATGGAGCATATTATGGTTCATCGCCGGAGCTATTATCTTCTTGCAGGTACACGCCATAACTGTTGTAGTCAGCATATCATCAGCGATACCGTTTGCTATCTTACCGATAACGTTTGCGGTCGCCGGAGCTATCATAACAACGTCAGCCTTTTTCGCAATAGATACGTGCTCAACGCTGTACTCGAAATTGCGGTCGAAGGTATCAATAAGGCATTTATGCTGAGTGAGAGTCTCGAAAGTTAACGGAGCGACGAAATTCTGCGTATTTTCGGTCATTGCAACGTGAACTTCAGCACCAAGCTTTGTAAGCATACGTGCAAGATTGCATATCTTATAAGCTGCGATTGAGCTTGAAACTCCGAGAAGCACTGTTTTTCCTGTAAGCATGGTCATTCTCCTTTACTCTTTGACATTTTCAAAAGCGGTACAAAGTCATATTCTATCATTTTTTCGCCGGTAAACTCAAAGCCGTTGCGCTTGTAAAAGGCTGCGCCTCTTTCGTTGTACTCAAGCACCCACAGCCACGTTATACCCATTACATCAACGGCGTATCTCAGCAATTCAGCGCCGATGCCTTTGCTTTGAAATTCAGCCTCAACATGGAGCTTTTCAAGTTCGTCGTCGTTTACCTTGATAAAGCCTTTGACTACTCCGTCATCGTAGACAAAGTAATTTTTCAGCTCTCCGGAGATCTCACCGGCGGTATCCAGTACATTGAGTTCACCGAAGTAAAAAGGATCATTCTTGAAGAATTTATAGAAATTCATGCGGTAATTGAACACTATCATTTCAGCAATACGTGATATATCGCTTTTTTCTGCTTTTCTTATGTATTTCATTTTTAACTCCTGAAAAAATTATAACTGTTTATAGGATTTTTCTTATTCTATTATATCACGCTTATTTGAAAAAATCTATAGATTTTTTTATAAATATGTGATATAATAGTGTTACAGAATTTTCCAAAGGAGGTAAAATATGCTTTTAGCTGTAGATATAGGCAATACCAACATAGTTTTCGGCTGTGTTGACGAAAATGACGACATTCTCGTATTCGAGCGCATCTCCACTAACCATAACGCTACCGCTGCCGAATATGCGGTGCTTATCCGCAATATACTTGAAATGAACGATTTCAAGTGCAGCGATATACACGATGCTATCATGTCATCTGTAGTACCCTCTGTGACAAATACCGTCAAAGAGGCGATACGCAAACTTTTCAAGGTCGAGGTCATGATGGCTGGACCGGGAGTAAAGACCGGACTCAATATCCTTATCGACAATCCACGCCAGCTTGGAAGCGATCAGGCTGTAGACGCAGTTGCTGCAATAAACCAGTATACTGCTCCGCTCATAATAATTGATATGGGCACAGCTTCGACAGTATCAGTAGTGGACAAGAACAAGAACTACCTCGGCGGACTTATCATAACGGGTATGGGCGTAGCTACAGACGCTCTTATAAACCGCACTGCTCAGCTTCCAAAGATAGACTTTGAACTTCCTCCGAATATCATCGGCAGGAATACCATTGACTGTATGAAAAGCGGAGCTTTGTACTCAAACGCCTGTGCTCTTGACGGCATAATCGAGCGCATCGAGGAAGAGCTTGGCGAAAAGTGTACAGTTGTAGCTACAGGCGGACTTGCTGAGGTAGTCGTACCTCTCTGCCGCAAGGAAATAATTCTTGATAAAAACCTTCTCATAAAAGGTCTTACAATAATCTACAATAAAAACAAGAAAAAATAAGGAGGAAAAAACTATGCCTTACATTGACTTAAAGACCAATGTAAAAATCACAAAAGAGGACGAGATAAAGCTCAAATCCGGACTGGGCGAGGCTATAACAGCTATTCCCGGAAAGACAGAAGCTTGGCTCATGGTAGGCATTGAGCCGGAGTATTCACTCTATTTCAAGGGCGAGGATTCACCGGCAGCAATGGTAACTGTAAGCATTCTCGGCGGAGCTTCCGCAGCATCCTACACTGATATGACAGCAAGGATATGCAATCTTATCAACCGTGAGCTTGATATACCGGCTGACAGGGTTTATGTCCAGTATTTCGAGACTGAAAACTGGGGCTGGAACGGTTCTAATTTCTGATAACGAACATGGGCGCACTTATATGTGCGCCCGAATTTTTTACGCAAAAAGGCTGCTGATTTTGTTCATTGACCTTCAGCTTGACGAAAAACACAGAATCGCTGGGGTGCAGGG
>DEBW01000110.1:7670-13452 GCA_002348905.1 Ruminococcus flavefaciens
GCTCTGAAATGGGTGAATTTTTTAGCATTTCTAAAGAAATGCTAAAAAAGAGGGAAAAACTCTGTAAGATAGAGTTTTTCCCTTGCAACAAATTACTTGTGAGTTGTTTTGCTTGCAAAACAACGTGAATTCATAATTTTTTTGCCGAACAAAAGGCTGCTGAACTAAATCAGCAGCCTTTAAAATTATGCCTTTGTTGTAAATTCAGGAAGTTCCTTTATAGCACCAGCATCAAGCTTCTGTATAGAAAGAGCATCCCTTGCTGTTACGCCGTCGCCAGGATCGCAGCAGTCAGCATTTAAAGCGCCCTGTGTTTTAAGTTCGTACTTGTCCTTATTGCCGATAGACTGGAGAATTGCAACAGCATCAGCAACAGTTACCTTTTCATCAAGGTTTGCGTCTCCGATGAGAGTTACATCGCCGACCTGCGGCTTATTTGTAGTAGTTGTAGTTGTTTCAGCAACCGGCTTGGTTGTAGTTGTAGTAGTTGCAGCCGGAGCTTTAGTAGTAGTCTCAGCAGCAGCGTCAACAGTGTAAGCACCGATCTCGCAAGGCTGATCTATGCCTTTCTTCTTAGCGCTGTCCCAAACGTTAGACCACCATACCTGTACTTCACCGGAAGTTACGCCGTCAGGTACTTCTGAGATGTCGATGTCAACAACAAGCTTACCGTCAGCATCAGCGTTGCCGCTCCACTCGATGTTTACCCAGTCCTCAGGTGTAGGGCCGTTGCTGAATCCGAATGCGCCGCCGATAGAAGCAGTTGGAGCGCCGTCTATAGTAACAGTGAGAGTCTTCTTAGGACCACTTGGGAGAGTTACTGCTTTTTTGAGAACTTTGAACGAAAAAGCAGCAGTAGTGGTAGTAGTAGTAACAGAAGGATCACTACTGGCTGTAGTTGTAGTAACTACAGGAGCTTTTGTAGTAGTTGTAGCAGGATCAACTTCCTTGCCGTTCTTGTAGAGGTCTGCCGGAAGTTCATCGAGAGTTATGCAGTAATCGCTGTTGTACATCTCGATAGTGTCTTCCTTTGTATTGAATATCGGATCAGAAAGGAAGTCTGTCTTTCCGCCGCCGTCGTACCATGTGCAGAAGTAGAGCCAGCCAGCCTTATCCTCTGTGAGGTCTTTTACAGTTGAGAAGCTGTCGTTTTCAGCGAGAGCAACCATTTTCTTGCTGTCGTACTTCTCCATGATTCCGTAGAAAGTAGAGGAGTAAGAGCCTGCATCGTGAACATAGGAAGCCTGCCAGTTATTCTCAGCGAGATACTTTACACAGCTGTACTTGTCGTAGCCGATGATGTCAACGTATTCATCGCCCGGATACCAGTCAGCGGATGTATCAAAGTTGTAGCTGTTCCATTCCCAGATGAGGTTGTGGATGCCATAGTCCTCAGTGAGAGTCTTGTAAGTGAGCTTCCAGAGTTCCTTATATGTCTTAGAGCCGTTTGCACCCCACCAGAACCATGAACCTGTCTCACCGCCGCCGCCTTCAGCTTCATGGAGAGGACGGAAGATAAGCGGAACATTTTCGTCCTGAATCTTTTTGAGGTAAGTTGCAAGCTCTTTCAGACAAGCCATATAGTACTCGTTTTCCTTAGTGCCTTCAACGAGAACATTAGCTGTATTGAAGTCTGTAGCAGTATTCTTTGTCTTGCCGCTGTCCCACTCGCATGAGTAAGTAGCTGAACCCCAGTCGATCTTGTCGCCTACATTGTAGGAAGCGAAGTTCTTAGGTACAGTAAGGTGCCATGAAGCGGTAGCAACACCGTTTTTATTGTTTACCCAGTCAATGATACGGTCAGTAGTCTTGTCCTCACTGCCGTAGAGGATATTAGCTTCGTTGAGGAAGTCAAAACCTCTTACAGCCGGAAGCTTGCCGGTAGTCTCCTTGAGGTAGTCGAATTCCTGCTCGAAGTTTCCGCCGTGACCGGAGCTGTAGATCTCCTGCTGACCTGAGAGGATATTTTTACCGTATACGCTGTTGAGGTAAGCGAGAAGGCTCTGAGCCTCCTTAGTAGCAAGCTGGTCGCATGGAGTAGTCTGAGAAGCCTTAATATCAGGGAGAACTGCTGATTCTACGGTGAAGTAGTCGAACATAGTCCAGCCCCATGAAGAAACGATAGTGATAGTATTCTTGCCCTCAGCGAGCTTTACAGAGGACTTGATAGGCTTGTAGGTATCGCCCTCAGGGATAGAGAGTGAACCGATAGAAGCACCGTTTATCTTGAGATCCTGCTGCTTAGAGCCGCCGACGCCGTGAGCATAGATAGTAAGGTCGTACATACCGGCAGCAGCCACATCGAAAGACATTTCGATAGTACCGTTGTCCTTCATATAGATGATGCTTCCGCCGCTTGCATCTGCATCTGAGTCAACAGCGGTCTTGCCTGTGACCTCAGCATCCTCGAACTCGAACTTTGAAGTATCAGCAGCAACAGTTGTAAAGCTTGTTACAGCGCTTGCAGCCATGCCGTTGAGAGCCAGTGCTGCGGACATAACAGCCGCACTTGTTTTCTTGAATAAATTTGAGTGCATTTTAATATCCCTCCATAATGATTTTTCCTGTGATTTTCCCGTTCTTAATAACCATTCTGTTATTAAGCTTACTTTAATTATAGTGTATCACTTAATGAAAATCAAGTTTTTTCCAAAATCTTTTCAAAAGCTTTACAAACTTTGTATGTATAAACAAATGAACGCCTGTACTTTTTGTACAAGCGATACAACTTTAGCTTAAATTATACTTAAATTCAAACTTAAATAGAATTGTACAAATTTTGAAGAATTTTAAAATTATAATCATTACAAAGTTTACATAAAATATATGGTTATTTTAACTATTGACAAAGTTGAAAAAATATTGTATAATTTATACATAAAGAAGCAACAAACCAGCACAAAATGTTGAATTATAAATAAATTATGAACAAAAGCCAGCACTCGTGGCAACCCAATAATTAAGAATTTTTCGCCTCCTAAATATGGCAAAAAGCTCCTGATATCATATCAGGGGTTTTTTGTTTGTATAGTTTTGAATAGCTAAAAAAGGGCGGAATATCCGCCCTTTTTATCAGTTGCTGTATTTGGGTTCGCAGGTGAGGTTTATGCCGAGGCGCTTGAAAATTCTCTCGTCAACAGGGGAGAGTATTACAGTTGAATGTACCTCGCAGCCACGGAGATTTGCTATCTGCTCCATAGCCTTTTTAGCATTTTCGTCGGTTGTTGCACATATCGAAAGTGCAAGGAGAGTTTCGTCAGTATGTATTCTTGGGTTGTTATTGCCGAGGTGGTTTACCTTTAAGTCCATGATAGGCTCGATAACGTGAGGCGACATGAGAAGTACGCTGTCATCGAGTCCGGCAAAATATTTCAGTGCATTGAGGAGAAGTCCGGATACTGCGCCGAGGAGTTCGGATGTTCTGCCTGTGAGGATAGTTCCGTCAGGGAGTTCCATTGCTGCTGCCGGAGCGCCTGTAGCTTCTTCCTTTGCGAGTGCGGCAGCTACGACCTTTCTGTCCTCAGGAGTAACATTTGCCTGCTTCATGAGGAGTTCAAGCTTCATTACCTCGTCCTCTGAGATAAGACCTTTTCTTCTGTCGCAGAGAGCTGTATAATATCTGCGGACTATCTCAGCTCTTGAAGCTTCACAGGTAACTTCATCGTCAATGATGCAGTTTCCAGCCATATTTACGCCCATATCAGTAGGTGACTTGTAAGGTGACTGACCAAGGATATTCTCGAACATAGCGTTGAGTACAGGGAATATCTCAACATCACGGTTGTAGTTTACGGTAGTTTTGCCATAAGCTTCGAGGTGGAACGGATCAATCATATTTACGTCATTGAGGTCAGCAGTAGCAGCCTCGTAAGCGATATTTACAGGGTGACGGAGTGGGAGGTTCCATATCGGGAAAGTCTCGAACTTAGCGTATCCTGCGTTTCTGCCACGCTTATGCTCATGGTAGAGCTGAGAGAGACAGGTTGCCATTTTTCCGCTTCCAGGACCTGGAGCAGTTATTACTACAAGGCGGCGTGAAGTTTCGATATAATCGTTTTTGCCGTAACCCTCGTCGCTGATTATTGCCTGGAGGTTTGAAGGGTAGCCCTTGATAGTGTAGTGGTGGTATACCTTGATGCCGAGGGCTTCAAGTCTGCTCTGGAATGCGATAGCTGTAGGCTGGTTGTCGTATCTTGTGAGGACAACACTGCTTACATAGAGACCAATTTTAGTGAATACATTGTAAAGTCTGATAACATCAACGTCGTAGGTGATACCGAGGTCACCACGAACTTTGTTCTTTTCGATATCGTCAGAATTTATAACGATAACGATCTCAGCCTCGTCTTTGAGTTTGAGAAGCATCTGAAGCTTACTGTCCGGCTTGAAACCAGGGAGAACTCTTGAAGCGTGGTAGTCATCGAAGAGTTTGCCGCCGAATTCGAGATAGAGCTTGTCTCCGAACTGCTCTATGCGCTGACGGATGTGTTCAGACTGCATTTTGAGGTATTTTTGGTTATCAAAACCGATCTTACTTTCTGACATACTGCAATTCCTCCATAAAAACAAATACATACTTATTATAAAACAAAATCCCACAAAATGCAAGGGAAATATCAAATTTATATTTTATATACTCAAACAAAAAGGAACGCCGGAGCGTTCCTTTTTTCGTATGAGCAAAAATTATATCAAATTAACCCTTGAGGGAAGCGAGCTTCTCAGAAGTTGTTGGGAAGTCAGACTGGCTGATGAGCTTAGCATCCATCATCTGGATAGCGAGAGCGTCCTTAGCAGTTGGACCGTCACCGTTGTCGATAACGTCAGCGTTGAGCTTACCGTCTGGCTTGAGAGTGTACTTATCAGCGTTAGCGATAGACTGGAGGATAGCTGTAGCATCAGCAACAGTTACCTTCTGGTCGAGGTTAGCGTCACCCCAAAGTCTGTCGCCAGACTGCTGAGCAGTTGTAGTTGTTGTCTGAGGATCCTCAGATGGATCTGTTGGATCTATGTTGTTGATTGGTTTAACCTCTGGGTAGAGGAGAGCCATAGTACCTGTTGTCATGAGAGCATCGCCCATGTGCCAGAATCTGTGGAGCTTGTATGTATAATCATGAGTTTCACCAGTTGCCTCATATACCTTCTTGCACTCCTGGAACATTTCGTCCTTAGCGTATGACTGACGCATATCAGCGAATGTTACCTTTGGCTTAAGAGGTGAACCATCAGGCATCTCGCCATCGAAGCCGTTAGGAATATAAACTTCCTGCTCGAACATTCTCTTGAGAGAATCGTTGTGATCTTCGTAAGCGATACCAACTTCGTCACGAGCTGTGTTCCACTGAGCGCTCATGAGCTTGTTAGCAAGACGGAGAGCCTTGCCGCCACGGTCGCTGTTGTCGTCTGTATCAGCAGCAGTAGCAGGAACCTTGTTAGCAGCAGCGTAGAAGATAAGAGTATTACAGAGTGAAGATACACAACCGATATCGCCCTGACCGTAACCAGTGATCTTGCAGGTAAGACCGCTGTTAGCGTCTGGATCGTACTTCTCGTTCCATGAAGCAGGCTTGCCAATCCAGTCAAGGTTGGATGGGATAGCATAATCCATTGTGTTGCCGTCTTCATCTGTGTAATTGAACTTAGTGTTCTCAAGGAACCAGTCGATCCATCTTGAAAGGAGAGCTTCGAGAGCTTCTTCAAGTGTAAGACCGCCGTATGTTGTGCCCTTGGAGAGGTCACCGTTTGTCTTTACATAGTAGTAAAGCTCTGCAAGACGCTGAGT
>DEBW01000110.1:13630-13815 GCA_002348905.1 Ruminococcus flavefaciens
GTACAACCACCAGCGAAAGGACCGTTAGCAGACTGGAGCCAGAGGTAGAACTCGATCTGTCTCTGGAGAGACTTCTTATAGTCGTCAACAGCGTTTGTAGCCTTCATTTCCTTGCTGAGTACTGGATCATAAGCAAGAGCATAAGCAGCAAGTGGGTTCTGGTAGAACTGATGTGAGTGTGAGCA
>DEBW01000158.1:0-319 GCA_002348905.1 Ruminococcus flavefaciens
TCATTCTACTGTTTATGTCTTCTTCGTTACATTTCATTACTTTCCTTAAAAGCAAACGCCCTCCGGTAATAATCCGGAAGGCATTTATTTTATTCTGCCGGACAAATCGGCTATTCTTTAAGTTCCTTTTCCATGCGAATACAGTCAAAAGTAACACCATGGATGATGTTCTGATCAGTAACTGTATATCCGAGCTTCCTGTAAAAGTCCACTGCAACATCACGGCTTTCTATAACGGCTCTGGTATATCCAAGCTCGGAAAGCCATTTTTCTGCTTCAAGTACCACTTCTCTGCCAAGACCATTACCACGGTATTCAG
>DEBW01000158.1:438-8394 GCA_002348905.1 Ruminococcus flavefaciens
CATGTTCATCAAACTCGCGTCTGAGTGTAATGCTGTGCTGACGTGCCATTCCCTGTATGCGTACATAGTAAGCGCCTGCCTGCTGCCACGTCTCAGTTGCTCTGATGACTTTAATATCCATAATTATCTTCCTCGTTCCGCATCAGAAATCATTATTAACGGTATGTTCAACTTCCTGTCCGTTTACAATTATCCTTGTTCTGCTGTTATTTATCTTAATATTTTCTTCACGTGCAAATGTTTCTTTTTCAAGCGTCGTTCTTATTTTTACTGATATATCAGAGTTAGCCAGAACAATATTTGAATCTTCAGAATATCCTCCGAAAACAAGTGCATTTTTACCTGAAGCGTCTACCTTCAGATGAGTATCTGAAATATCAAGATCTGATCTTCCGTTAAGAGCACCTAAAGCGGTAGATGCGTCAGCCATAACATTTAATGTGAGGCTGATGAATCTTGTCTTTAAATATGCCATAGCCCCCCGAAGTGTGCCGATTGCAGCAAGTGTTTCTCCGTGATCATACAGACTGACTGAACTCTTGGTAATGGAAATTGAAGCGTCGTTTTCCATTGATCCGATAAAAGTTCCGACCGATGAAGCAAACTCACCGTCAATACGGCAGGTGGTGATATTGATATCGACCATTCCGAAGACTGAACCAATACATACAGAACTTTCTGTATCAACGTCAAAATTGTATTCTCCTCTGTTGATACGAATAATGCCGCCCATTCCTGAACCAATACAGATACTGCTTTTGCCGCGGCTTTTTACTCTGATAAGTCCATCCTGATTAAATACTATCTCACCGTTATGTGATTTAAAGTCATTGCCGATAGCATATGATTCTGCGGCATCAAGATCAATAAGAAGTGATCCTTCACCTTCGATAACAAGTTTGGATGAATCCGGAACCTGTATTCCGCAGCGGTAAAGAGTATTAAACCCTACAAGGGCAAGAGAAACGCTTGCATTTTCGCCGATATCAATACCCGGACGATTTTTCACGTTTGTAAAATAAACGTCCTCAAGAGTAATTGTACCGCGGTATTCCGGCTGGATAAGAAGGTGAATATCCGTTTTCATCTGAGGGGTGCCGATAATGGAAATATCTTTATAAACCATATCATCACTGCCGATAATAATATCAGTACAGCCATCCTTTGCAAGTGTGGAAAGAGAAATACGGTTTGTTTTTCCGGCAACGTGTACACGCTTGCTGTTTCCGTCAATACGTTCCTGATGGAACTGCTTTATCCGGGCACGGCATTTTTCATCTATCTGTCTTACGACCGAAGCTGAAGGCTTTGCGGTATAGTAACCCTGAATAAGGTCAGCACCAAGCTTGATGACTGTATGAAGTTCCTCGTCAGTCTCGACACCTTCGGCAAGCGCCTTTATTCCGTTGTCATGGCAGAAGTCAATTATCTCACGGACAAAGTGCTGCTTCTGAGTATATTCATTAATGTCACTGAGCAGTGAACGGTCGATCTTCACGAAATCAGGCATATATCTGAGAAGGTTGCTTACATTTGAATAACCTGTTCCGTAATCATCTACTGCAATGTTGATACCCAGTTTATCAAAATAATTCTTCAGATTATCGAGTTCGGAATCCTTAAGTTCCGCTTCTTCAGTAAGTTCAATAACAACTTTGTCAGCATGTGAAGCAAGAGGAGTATCAAGTTCTGAAAGACGCGCTTCACCGAGGCCTACGCCGGGAATGCTGTTTATAAATACCATAGCGTCACCGAACGCAGATAAATGGCCGTCAATAAATTCAAGTACATTAAGAAATGTAGCACGTTCAACATCGGAAAGCCTGTCCTGCATTGCTGCATACTTTATGATATTGAGCGGCGGAACCTTACTCTCAGTACGTGAACGCATAAGTGCCTCATAGGCATAAACGCTGCCGTCAACAGCACTGACAATAGGCTGGAAATAATAATCGAGAAGATTTTCGTCGAGGATCTTTGAAACAAGATGATACTGAGACTTTTCTTCCGGATTAAGATTTTCATAGGCACGGTCTGAAACACTGAACTTGCTGCTTTTCAGGCGGTCAAGCTGTTCCTGCAGCTGCTGCATATTGATCTCGCGCCTTAAAAACTCCAGACCCCTGCTTACTGAACCTATCCAGCGGCGATATGTATCATCATAGCTGCGAAGCGCGTCACCGTAGGAAACTGATGCATATCCAAAANNCATTCGTCCTCAAAGAACAGCGGTGTAAAAAAGAAAGCAGTATTTTTTTCACGGCCTTCATAAAGTTCCGGAAGCATTTCAGCTGTATCAAAAAGCTCTTCGGTGCTGACGGTATTCTTTTTTCTGTCTTCATCATAATAACGTATAGCGTGGAGCATTTTCTGTGAATAACCTTTGTTTCTGATGTGTACTCCAAGCCCCATGCCCTTCCATTCACCTGAAAGACAGAGATGAAATTCCTTTGCCCCGGTTATCTGATAAACATAGGAATATACTGTACTGAGGTAATCCTCAAGTGTATTCTGTGAAAGAAGATTTTCATCGATAGTATTAAAAATTGAGGAATACCTTTCCTCAGAAATATCTGTTCCCCATTCATCACGGAGAGGAACATTTGTACGATAACAAATATTGCTTTTGCATCCGCAGCTTTCGCCGATCACAAGCTCCGGTGCGGAAACAAAAGGTTCTGTATCTTTTTTTCCGTTTATAAGTCCGAGAAGATATGTGAACGCATATTTACCGAATTTTTCAGCAGGGATCATAGCTGAAGTAATAGGACGCGGACTTGTCCTGCCCTCATAAGTTGAGTCATAGCCAACCACTGCAATGTCATCCGGCACCTTAATGCCGCGTTCGCTGAATGCCTTGCAGAGGCCTATTGCCATCTGGTCATTTGCACAGGCTACTGCATCCGGAAGCTTTTTGCCGAATGAAAGAAGTTCATCAGCACACATCTCGCCGCTTCGGTACCAGAAGTCGCCGTGAATAATACGGTCTTCCTTTACTTCAAGACCTGCGGCGGTCATAGCATCACGATACGCATTCAGACGCTCTATCGAGTGCTTGTGATGCTTTTTACCTGAAAGGAAAGCAATATCCTTAAATCCATGATCTTTGATAAGGTGTGTTATCAGAGCAAAAACCGAAGAATAGCTTTCCGTAAATATTGAAGGATAGAACTCACTTTCATTTTCAATAACAAGAACCGGTTTATCAAAGGTCTCCTTAAGACGAAGCTCAAGCTCACGCGCTGCATTTTCAGTCTGAATGCTGTCCTTGAGAATAACAGCAGCATCAAATCTGTCAGGAGACATGAGCGAAAAGATGTTTGACTCACCCTGTTCACGCTCAGGTGTATCCTGATATTTCAGATACATTGAAAAAATACATACGTCAAAACCCGCTTCAAAAGCGGATCTGAGAAAACCTGTGATAAACCGGCTCTGATATGATTCATCTGCCTGTCCGGCAAATAATGCAATTCTTTTTCCTGCCATAATAATCCCTCTTAATCATAAACAAATAACACTGATCAAACCGGAAATCCGAATTCTCCATGATTTCCGGAGAGTAGATGTTCATATTACTGTACTGAAACTTTTTTTCTTCCTGCCACCCAGAAAATTATCATTGAAATAACAGATACAGCTAAAACAGCTGCATTGATCATAAGCAAAAGATCAGTATAATAATAGCACGCACCTGTTATAGATGAATAGATGTGCTGTGCTTTAATAGCAAAACGATTGAAGTAATGTGAGTGTTTGAGTACGATACTTCCTGCAACCATCAGCGCAGAAACAGAACCGAATGAGATACTCATCCAGTAGAAAAATCCTGAAATTCCTTTTATATTAGCTATAATAAGAACCAGCAGAAGAAATCCGGTAATACCAAACGCTACATTAAAGATCTTGTCGGAATAACGTACTAACTTTGAAGCAGTATTGATAAATCCTGCCTTTGCGATCTTGTTTAACTGATATACATCAGCTGTGTCAGTTACTTTTTCAGATGCAGAAGCATAAACTGAATCCAGCTTCTGAAAATAAGCTTCATCTTTCTGATAATTAATAGACTTTGCATATTCATCGAAAAATTTCTCGATCGATGTTTTCAGAACCTTAAGTTGTTCTTCTGAAGAAGTATTTTCTACAGTCGGTGCATTTCCGTATATACAGTCAAACGCAGAATCGATCTGTGAATCGATCATAGATTTAAAAACATCTTCAGTAACTGCGTCAGTATAAACCGAAGCGGGTATACCTGTAGCGTTCTCCTCGCTTTCAAACTGTCTGCATAATTCATTATACGCTTTTTCGTAGGAGCCGTTCAGCTTCAGAATATACTTGTAAGTATCCGGCACCAGAGCGTATTTTTTCATTACAAATGCACCTTCTGCGGCAAACGCTGCGAAAAACAGAAGTATTGCCGTAAAAGCACATAAAAGATAATTTCTTAATTTATACATTTCACACCTCAGCTATAGAATTTTGTATCAACAGGTTCGCAGATAACTGCGTATCTCTGAGTAGATGAACCGAGGACCTGTTTAACGCATGTGTAAAGAGTAAGCTTGTCTGTCTTGTCCTGTGAAATGTATTTCTTGTCAGTTTTTTCGAATGTTGCTGTGTTCTTTACTTTGTATGTAAATTCGCCGTATGAAGTATTTATCTTTACTTCATCGCCTTCTTTTAGTTTGTTAAGGTCTGCAAAAAAAGTATTTACGTGTGCATCAATAACTGAATTGCCCTTGTCACCAATAACTGCAGATGCAGTAAGCTGACACGCACCGTTTTTCAGAAGTTCTTCACTGCTGCCCCAGTAAACAGGAACATAAAGATTTATAGCTTCACATGAAAGCATTGCGTACTGCTGACCGAATGAAGGGATTACGACCTTGCCTTCACTGCTGGTCTTGACGCCACTCTTTGATTCAAAGGTGTTGATATTTTCGCTTACGGTGATGCTGTCAGCAGCCGAAGTGGTATTTTTCATTGAATCACTGAAGGATACGTGAATATAAGTCTGGAATTTATTATACGGAGTTATACCAAGTACAACTGTAATTGCCGCGCAGATCGCAAAAATAAGAAACGGAGTTATGATCACAACCGGAAGCGGAGTATGCTTTTCATTTTTCTGCTTTGTTTCCGCCATATCAGAGCTCCTTTGATTTTCCGCCGCCTAATGAACGCGACATTATTATAATACCAGCTGCCGAGGCAAGAACCACACCGGCTGCTGTGAGATAAAGAGCTGTATAGTCGATACCTGTGTCATCTACAATAACACCAATAGAAGAAATATCAACAACACTGCCCTTGTCATCACGGATGCTGTATTCTATCTTATCCTTAGAAAAGCTGTCAACGGATACGTTCATTCCAAGCGCGGAACTTGCGTCGATCATACTGTTGATGATCTCCATCTGCTTTTCCTTGTCAAGGTTCTTGAGGATCTGATTTTTTTCAGCCTGAGACATATTTTTGATATATTCATCTTTTTCCGCTTCAGTCATTTTTGAAAAATCAGTCTTCTCATTCTTCTGTTCAGCGGCAGGTGCTGCATTTGCAGCTGCTCCCTGGGAGGCCGGCTGTTCACCTGTGCCGCCTTCTGATTCAGAATTTACATTCTGTCCCTCTGAAGCCGGCTGCTCACCGGATGAAGCCTGTTCAGCTGCTGCCGGCTGTTCTTCCGAAGAAGAATCAGTAACTGCATCTTCGCCGAGATACTGTTTTATTGCTTCATCAGTTCTTCCTGTATATCCAAGAAGCGCATCGACCATTTTGTCATACTGTTCGGAAGTATATTCCGTTCCTGCAAGATAATTTGCACCCTGCTGAACATATGTTTCAGGAAATCCGGCAGCTCTTGCAGCGGCAATAACATCTGCTTCTGTTGCAGCGCTCACTGTCTGAGCATTACAGGCTGCAAACGGTATCAGTGCGACTGCAGCCGCAGCAGCAATACCTGAATATTTCATTCTGTTCTTCATTAACCTTATACCTCTCTTCCTTATCACGGATACAGAAAATGCTGTCACTGTACTGAACCGGACACCTGTATATACCGGTATCCGGCGCAGAAATCAGCGTACAATAGGCTCTGATCACTGTTTACGGGCGATCTTGTATTCATCACCGTCTCTGTAATAAGGGCATTTTCTGTAATGTCCCTCGATAAGACGACAGTATTCATCTTCATCAAGATCCATTTCACAAACATATGAATCCCATTCCTCGTCATACGAGTAATAGGCGCATGTTTCACAGTCGTTCATTTTTTTACGCTTCCTTATCAGCTATCATTTTTGATAATATCGTCGAGAGATTCTCTCTGGACAACGATCCTGTCTGATGCGGAATTTACAAATACAACTGCAGGCTTGCGGAGTCTGTTGTAGTGTGATGACATTGCGTAGTTATAGGCGCCTGTAGCACAGACTGCAATGATGTCACCAGGCTCACAGTGCTGAAGCGGCATATTTTCGCCGATCATGTCGCCTGTTTCGCAGCATCTGCCGGCAATGGTTACCTTTTCATCCTTAGGGAGAGAAGCCTTGTTAGCAACAACTGCGTCGTACTCTGCCTGGTAAAGAATGTATCTCGGATTGTCACACATACCACCGTCAACGGAAACGTATGTTCTGATGTTCGGAATGATCTTTCTTCCGCCGCATGTGTAAAGTGTAATTCCTGCCGAACCAACGACAGAACGACCCGGTTCGATAAGAATGAACGGTCTTGTAACACCGTTTTCGCTGCAGAATGAATTAACGATCTTTGCGACAGCATTCATGTATTCGTCGTAAGGAAGCGGATCGTCGCCTTCAACGTACTTTATTCCAAAGCCGCCGCCAAGGTTGAGTTCAGGGATCTCGAATCCTGTTTCATCTTTTATCTGCTTGATGAACTTCATCATGATCTCAGCAGCTGCAACAAAGCCCTGAGTGTCGAGGATGCTTGAACCGATGTGGCAGTGAAGTCCGGCAAAATCAAGGTTCTCAAGTGACATCGTCTTCTTTACGGCTTCAAATGCTTCACCTGTTTCAAGAGCAAAACCGAACTTTGAGTCGATCTGTCCTGTGCTGATAAAGCTGTGTGTATGTGCGTCAACACCCGGCTTGATCCTGAGAAGAACGCGGAATTTCTTTCCCTTTTCCTTTGCGATCCTTTCAAGTGTATCAAGTTCAAAAACGTTGTCAGCAACGATTCGTCCGATGCCGAGATCAGCTGCCATGTTTATTTCCTCTTCAGTCTTGTTGTTTCCGTGGAACACAGCTTTGCTCATATCAAAGCCGGCCTTGTAGGCTGTGTAGATCTCACCGGCTGAAACTACGTCGATACCCATGCCTTCCTGCTGCATAACACGGTAGATCTCCTTGCATGAGAAAGCCTTGCTTGCAAAGCAAGCCATGCCCTTTCCGTCGTAGAACCTGTTTATGCTGTCTATATATGTACGGCAGTGAGTTCTGATCATATCCTCATCCATTACATAAAGAGGAGTGCCGTACTTCTTAGCGAGATCAACGGTATCGTGACCGTTTATCGCGAGATTGCCTTTTTCATTTACACTTAAATTTTCTGATACAAACATTATTAACACCCTTTCAGAATAAAAAAACTCTTTTTTATTATAACATTTTTTTTAACTCATTTCAATACAAATGCACGAATTAAAAAAAGTCAAATACATTACTTGAATTTTCAGTGCTAATAGTATATAATAGAAATATCTAATTTTTCTTAAAAGGAGATCGTAATAATGTACAGTAATTTAATGGACTCAATCGGATTCGTTGCAAAGAGCGACCCGGAAGTAGCAGAAGCTATGAACAAGGAGCTCGGCCGTCAGAGAAGAAACCTTGAACTTATCGCAAGTGAAAACATCGTTTCACCTGAAGTAATGGCTGCTATGGGCTCAGTTCTTACAAACAAGTATGCTGAAGGTTACCCTGGAAA
>DEBW01000067.1 GCA_002348905.1 Ruminococcus flavefaciens
TACTCTAAGGGGATTATATCAAGATGTCAGAGGGGCTTTGCAGATAAAATGATATAAAATTAATCGCACTTTTTTGGTTGCATTTGTTTCGGTAACAGAGTATAATAAATATAAGATTAAAAAGGCAGGAGAAATGAATGCGGAGAAATGGCTACGATTTTCAGAACGGAAAAGAATATTGATTTCAAGATGCTTGACTGTTTTATTCGTTCAAATATTCCGAGTGGAATGTGTATTCGTGAAACAACATCAGCATATATTGATTCACATTCTGAAGTTGTTTCTGAGGTTGGCGATATCTGCCGTATTATTAATGACGATAGCAGAAGAGATACATTCCTTAACAGTCTTGGAACTCTTGGCGGAGGAAATCACTTCATTGAGATCGATAGGATTTCAAACAACACATATTTGCTTGCCGTTCATACTGGAAGCAGAAGTTTAGGATTGAATATTTGCAAGTATTTTCAGAGACATAGTTCTGTAATCGACGAAGAATTGAAGCGCAGCATTATTGAAAAGCACAAGAGCGCAGTAACAACAGAAGAACATATGGCAATTCAGAATGAAATCGGTTCTATTCAGGCTGTAAGTGGTGAACTTGGTTATATATCCGGAGAACTGTACGATTGCTATATTTCATGTATGCTCAGTGCGATGCGTTATGCTTATGCAAACCGTGAATCTATTTCTGACGAGATTATGAACTATCTTATCTCAAACGAAACTGTTGAAACTATTGAAAGATTTGATACAGTACACAATTATATTGATTTCTTTGATGATGAAAGAATTATCATCAGAAAGGGGGCAATT
This sequence comes from Ruminococcus flavefaciens, assembly GCA_002348905.1. GTDB lineage: Bacteria > Bacillota > Clostridia > Oscillospirales > Ruminococcaceae > Ruminococcus > Ruminococcus flavefaciens_O. Next base: position 817 of record DEBW01000067.1, read on the forward strand.
TCAGCAAATTCTGGGCAGCGATTATGTATTCCGCTTAATATGCGTGACGGCATCGTTATCGGGACCGGCAAGGGAAATGGAGAATGGAATAATTCGGCTCCACATGGTTCAGGTCGTGCATTAAGCCGTGCTCAGGCAAGAAATACGGTTTCTATGGAAGAATATAGAAACAGCATGAACAACATCTTTACGTGGTCTGTCAATGAAGCAACGATTGATGAGTCTCCTATGGCATATAAGTCATCAGCTGAGATGATAAATTCGGAAATAGAGGAGATGAAAAAGAACTATGGAATTATTTAATGAATACCGAAACAGAAGTCTCAGGGCATTAACGATCCTTGCAGAACGTATTGCAAACGGAGAAGTTTTTTCTGAATCTGAATTAAGAGAAGAATATTCTCGCCTTTCCGGTGATTATAATTATGTGTTTTATGAGAAAATAGTGAATAATGCCAATGATAAAGATGAAGCAAAAAGCGAGGATAAAGATGAAGCTAAAAGCGAGGATAAAGATGAAGCTAAAAGCAAGGATAAAGAGAAAGGTAAAACAAAGCTTCCTGTCTTTGATTTCAGTAAAAAAGGTCATGTATTATTAAATGAGATGATAAGTGCGCAATTATCTTGCGACGATGATATACACATCTCAAATCTTCCGCTGAAAACTGAGAAAATATGGCTGAATATGGCTTTGAACGACAAACTGCGAAAGCTTTTCTTTTCCGAAGAAGAACTTGCTGAGTTCGGTTTTGATTTTTCAGAATATCCTTTGTACTACAGAAATATAGATGATGAATGGCGTAAAAACGAGGATATTTCTGATATATCAGCAAAGAATTTCAGAATGATACTTCAAGCCATAAATGAAAAAAAGGCGATATCATATACCTATAATCAGGCAAGCTGTAACGGAACTCCTGTAAAAATAGAATATGACGAGAGAACCTGCAAGATATATATGATAGTATATGATGAAAGCAGATTTATAAAGGCGGATGTATCCAAGCTGTTTGATGTTCAGTTAAGCGGCGAGGCTGCTGATAATATCCCTGATATAAAGGAAGATATGGAAAAAAAGAAGCGGTCTGTCGTATTTACAGTTACCGACTACAAGAACAGAAAAGCTATTGAAAGAGCATTGCTTGCATTTTCTGTATATGACCATGTGGTTGAGCCGATTGACGAAAAAACCGCACGATTTACTATTCAATACTATTCAATGGACCGTGATATCCTTTTAAAGGAAATACTTGCATTTGGCTCTGATATTATAGTTGAGTCGCCAAAATACATGGTGGACAGGATAGTAGAAATTCTCAAAAAAGTGTGATTTATACTGAAGTGATAGCAAGTTCTTATTTTAACAACAATAAAAGCTCATACAGGTAAAATTCCTGTATGAGCTTTTTTGTGCACTTTTTTGCGATGACTATTGATTTTAACCGTGCTATAATATAATCATCAAAGGAAAACAAACCACAAACATCTTGAAATGAGCCGTGAAAAACTGAGCACATTTTTTCTCGAAAAACTGCTTATTCTATGCTATACTAAGTACATCAAAGGGAAACAACCAAGTCTAACACAGGAGGTAAAGAGTATGGACGCAAACGCAATTATCGTATCGGCTGTAAGGAACATGGCTTCCACGATCGCAGCGCTCCTCGGTTCGCCGGCTATCGACACTACAGTTACGATCAACGGTACAACAGTACTTAATGAAGAAGTTGAATAATCCGACCTCAATAATGTGAAAGGTAAGGTGAGAAATATGAGAGTGATTTTTGACGATATTCTCTGTTAATGAATATTTGATATGAGAAAGGACGGTGACGTATATGCCTTCAATCAGCGTAAGCGTAAGCTGGTAAACTTGGTAAATAAATATTTAGCTGAAAGAAAGGGTGATATTATGCCTACAATTGATGTAAGCTTTACTTGGTAATGTAACAAATGAAGTCAGAAATGAACGGAGGTGAATAAGATGCTCGGAAGAACAATTTCAGAAGTAATGTCCGCTATTACTACAATGATCGCAACAGTGGTCGATGTAGTAGGTGGCACTGACAGCAGCGAAGAATGATGCATATTACAGCAGCTCCGCAAGGAGAATTGCGGAGCTGTAAAGGGGGTGCTGACATGGTAATTATTGAATTTCCTTTTCCCGGAACAATTGTATTCTGAGCTGTGGCACAGCTTGGAAAAATGTCAGATTTTAATGAAAAAGGCTTGACATTTGTATAAAAGTGATGTATAATACAATTAGAGCGAAACATACTTTGTATAGTTTCCTCAAGAGAACCCCTACCAAATGATAGGGGTCTGAAACTGTACTCGTCCCACATATGAGACATTTTAGTCAAGAGAACCCCTACCAAATGATATAATGTCATTAAGCTAAGAAAAA
>DEBW01000112.1:0-1575 GCA_002348905.1 Ruminococcus flavefaciens
AGTAACCGGTATCAGCATTGTACTCAATGAACGGACCTTCTCCCGACTTTCCGTAACCGCCGGAAATTTTAGTACCGAAGTAGCTGTCCACCATGCGTCCGTCAGAGGTAGTACCTGTCTTAGGGTGGATAAGGTAGCCAGTCTTAGGATCAACTTCAAGAGTGAATATACCTCCTGACCACGAGCCGTAGCACATATACATCTTACCGTTGGTATCATAGTATATAGTAGGATCAATAGCATTCGGGAAGAGCTGGTTATTGAAATTACCCTTGTTGAACCAACTGTTGTTAAAGGAAACTTGTCCAGCCGCAATAAGTTCGTCAACGTTAGTTGAAGTATACTTGCGGTTTACATTTTTTGTGGCACTTGTAGCGTAGCTGTCATTCTGAGTGAAACCTGAGTAAATGAGCGTGTCCACAAAAGTGTACGGACCTTCTATATTCTTAGCAGCAGCAAATCCGATAACTGAGCGCATATAAGTCGATGAGGTACAGAAGTACATAAGGTAAGCGCCCTTTGAGCCGTCCTTATTCACATACTCCGGATTCCAAACAACATCCGGTGCCCACACAGCAAAACCGCCTTTGCAGTCTTCGAGGTCTTCACCAGCCCATGCAAAAGCTTTTTTGAGATTCTCGGAGAGATTTCCGAACTCAACGTTATTAGTCTTAGCGTAGCCGTTTGCGAATGTTTTCCAGTTTTGCAGGTCACTCGACTTAGCAGCCTCGATATGAGAGCCGAATACATAATAAGTATCGCCGTCCTTTACGATAGACGGATCGTGTACAGAAACTCTTGTACCGGCAGCATCAGCGAAATTTACGGGTATGCTGTTCACAGCCGAAGCTCCGCAGACAAGGCAGCCTGCAAGAGCAAGCGAGATAAGCTTGTTTATCTTCATAATAATCTCCTTTTTAATTTCAGGGAATAACTTATTTTCACTTATTATACCATAAATCCGCTGTTTATACAATAACTTTTTGTACTTATAAACTGATAAAATATATCTTTTTTGTATTGCATCTTAATAAAATATATGATATAATAATCAATATTGATAACATAAGAACTTGTTTTCAACAAAAATGCACCCGAAAACACAAACATCAACAGCATCCGAACAAGTTCTAATATTTGGGAGGTTTATATTATGCCACACTGCACTAACTGTGGAACTGATTTTACAGGTCAGTTCTGTCCAAACTGCGGTACTGCCGCACCTGTATCCGGTCCTGTCGCACCTAATAACGGAGCTTACACTCCTCCGCCGGCTAATGCACAGAGACCGATATACAATAACATATCCGTCGTACAGCCAACAAACGTAACAAGTCCTATGGGCTGGATAGGCTGGATGCTATTATGCAGCTGTCTTCCTCTGCTTGGACAGATAATCATGCTTCTTGCAGCAAACGACCAGTCTGCAAAGAACTTTGCAAAGGCACAGTTAATACTTGTAGCTGTAATAACAGTTATATCCCTTATTGTAGTAATACTCATGTTCATGTTCGGCGCACTCGCTATCGGCGCAGCAAACCAATAAAAGCTCGCCTCTACAGAGAACCGTACTTA
>DEBW01000112.1:1639-4286 GCA_002348905.1 Ruminococcus flavefaciens
GAAAGGTTCTTCCCCAGACCCCTTTCCCAAGACTTTCAACTTTATTTTTTCCGCAAGGGGTACTCCGAATAAAACAAAAATAGCTCCATTTTCTTCGCTTGTGGGAGTACCCCTTGCGGAAAAAANNNAAAAGGGTTTCCCTCAATAATAGGTGCTGTTTTCTGTAAAGCCAGCTTTTATTCCTGAGCGAGTATCTCTTTATAGAACTCGGAGTAATCTGTTCTGCCCTGCTTAGTGAACTCGATAGCAGTTCTTGGGTGCTGATTGAGAAGACCTGTCATGAGGTACTGGAAATCATAACCCCATACTGCACCTGCTTCACGTACAGCAGGCATAAACTTCTCGATGAACTGGATAACAGGGTAAACATTGTACTTAGGGTTCTTGAGGAAGCCGAGGAGAAGTTCCATAGCGCAGTTGCCAGCGCCTCTGCCCATACCTGCATAAGTAGCATCGAGCCAGTCAACGCCGTCGCCTACAGCTTCGATAGTATTAGCGAAAGCGAGCTGCTGGTTATTATGAGCGTGCATACCGAGCTTCTTGCCGTACTTATCAGCAGCCTCAGCGTAAAGACCGGCGATACGGGCGATCTGCTCAGGGTAAAGAGAACCGAAGCTGTCAACGATGTAGAACACATCAACAGGAGACTTTCCGAGGATATCAAGAGCAACCTTGACATCGCTCTCCTGAGCGTTGGATATAGCCATGATATTGCAGCTTACTTCGTATCCCTTGCTCTTAGCGTCCTCGATCATATCAACAGCAGTTGGGATCTGGTGGAGGTAAGTAGCAACACGGATAAGGTCAACCGGACTTTCAGCACGGTCGTGGATATCGTTCTTGTAGTTGCAGCGTCCAACATCAGCCATAACAGCTATCTTGAGGTCGGTATTATTCTCGCCGACGATAGAGCGAATATAATCATCGTCGCAGAACTTGCAAGGACCGAACTTTTCAACGTCGAACATTTCCTTATCGCCCTTGTAGCCAAATTCCATATAGTCAACGCCGGCACGGAGGTTAGCGTTATAAAGAGCCTTTACGAAATCGTCTGAGAAGCGGAATTCATTAACGAGACCGCCGTCTCTGAGAGTAGCATCAATGACCTTGATATCAGGTCTGTAGTCCATAAGTTTAGAAATTTCCTTCATTTTAATCTATTCCTTTCACGCTTTAAGCTTTTACGCTTTAAAGTAAATTTAACCTTGAATATAGTATAGCACAATCTTAATGATTTGTCAAACACTTTTTTATATTTTTTTCATTAAACTAAAAAAATCTTATCTAAACTAAATCTTTCTCGTTTCCACTCCCCTGCCTGAAATATCAGGGAATAACAAAATGCGGTACCAACAGTGTGGAACCGCATAATGAGGGATGATTAAGAAGATGTCATAATTATTTAACTGTGCGAATCACAGAAGTGTCATTCACTGATAATATAATAACACTTTAACGAATTATTAACAACTCATATTTTGCAGAATTGGTGGATAATCTGCATTTTCTGATAATTCGCCTGTATACAGCCATATACTGACCAAAAAGAAAACAGCTGCGAACCCAAATAACGCAGCTGATTCTGATTTTGTCCCTACCCTTACATAAAAAAGTTCGGATTTATTATTAACCTTCTGCCGCTGAAGTGCAGTCAGCGACAGAAGGTAATAATCTGATTGATTTCGGAGCTTAGCTCCTTTTAATTACTTTTCAAATGACCAGTAGTCGAGTTCACCGTCACCGCTGAATACGATGTAGATGTCCTTGCTGCCGGAGATATCGCTCATAGCAGGAGCAAGAGTGCACTCGTCGCCGTTGAGTTCGCCGTAGCCGATAACATCGCCCTTAGGTGAACCAACGCAGAACTTAACAACTGCATTGCCGCTGCCCTTAACAGTGATAGACTTAACGCCATCAAGTGAAGCACCGCTGACCTTGAGCCAATCGCCCTTCTTAGCCTTAACGATAGTATCGCCGAGACCTGTTACAGAAACGCCCTTAGACTGGTTGGACATTGTTTCAGCCTGTACCTTCTCATATGGGTTGAAAGCTTCAATCTGAGATACACCCTTCATAGTAACATCAGAAGTGATCTGACCTGTTGAAGGATTGAATGTAGCTGGATCGAGGTGAGTTGAACGATAGTTACCGTCAGCACTTGTACCGCCGTTGTTTGTCTTAGCGGAGATGCCCATGCTGAGAGCCTGAGCACGAGTATGGTAAGCTACGTAGTACTTATCCTTGAAGTAGATGATAGAGTGGTGGTTGTTACCGCCCTTATCAACCTTACCTGTGCCTGGGAGAACCTTACCCTTGAGGTTGCTGGCTGTCCAAGGACCAAGAGGATTATTTGAAGTCATGTAGTTGATCTCACCGCTGCCGAATGAAACGCCATTAGTGGTATTGTTCCAAGGAACGTTCCAGTTTGTGCAGTATGAGTAGTACCATGTATCACCTATCTTGATAAGGCTTGAGTCCTCAAAGAGGTATGGAGTTTCCATAGTAGTTGTAGCGCCCTTGATAGAGATCATATCGTCACCGAGTTCAGCGATACGACCAGTCTTCGGATTAGCCTTGTCCTTATTGTCAACGCCGCCGCCGAATGCGATGTAACCCTTACCAGTTTTTTCATCGTAGTATACGCCTA
>DEBW01000112.1:4432-5335 GCA_002348905.1 Ruminococcus flavefaciens
TGTTAGCGAAGTAGAGGAAGAACTTAGGCTTACCGTTTATCATCTTCCAGCAAGCATCAGGAGCCCATGCACGGTTAGCCCACTTAGCAGCACCGTTGTTAGTCGGGTTAGTAGTGCTCTTGTGCTGACCAGCAACAGGGATAGCACCGTGGTCAGTCCAGTTAACGAGGTCTGCGGAGGAGATGCAGTTTATAGTACCGCTGTCATATGAGTTCTCCCAAAGCTGACCATTCTTGTACTCGAAAGCATCGTTAGTTGTGTAGAGGTAAAGTCTGCCGTCGTAAACCATCCAGCCCGGATCAGCACCGAAACGCTGAGTTGTAAGCGGATTGTTTTCGCCTTCCTTCTTCCAGCTTGTAGCGATGTTAACGCCGCTGAACTTAGCCTCATAAGCTGAAGCATCAATAGTTGGAACAGCAGGCTTGTTTACTGGGAATTCCTTGATCTTGCCGAGGATGAATTCCTGGAGAAGAACGAGGTCGTTCATATTAACTTCGCCGCTCTGGTCAACGTCTGCATTCTTCTTTACTGCAGAATCAGTAACCTTACCGAGAACAGCCTTGCGAGCGCCTGGCATATCGAATGCTGAAATAGTACCATCGAAGTCAGTATCGCCGAGAATCTTAGTCTTTACAACTACCTTTGGCTGACCTGCGCCGGGAACATCAGTACCCTTAACAGCACCAACAGCGCCGTCAACGTAGAAGTCCATAGTGCTGTCTTCGTCAGTAGTCTCAACATAGATCTGCATATCTGTAGCATCAGCAGGGATCTTGTACTCTGTATTAGCAAGCTGAACCCACTCGCCTTTAGGAGCAGTAGCGCTTGCAATCTCGCTGTATACAGCCTCGCCGGAAGCATCTGTATACTGCATTGTGAACTTGAATGTAGTAGTATCTCCGC
>DEBW01000112.1:5417-5748 GCA_002348905.1 Ruminococcus flavefaciens
CAGCCTTGAAAGCAGGGCTGAGGGAGATAGCAGCACCGTTCCATGAAGCAGTTCTGCCTTCACAGAAGAGAGCATTTGAGCTGTTATAGCCGCCGCTTACCTTAGATACAGTAGCGCCGCCACGACCTGTCCAGCTGTCAGTACCGCTCTCGAAAGTGCTCTCGAAGTAGTAGCCGTTATCGCCAGGCTCGTATGAAGGAGGGGTATAAGTACCGCCGCCAGGACCTGTGTATGGTATACCAGTTGTCCACTGGCTGTCAGGAACGATAGACTGGATAGCAGTATAAGCAGGCTTAGCCTGATTGTTTCCAGTGTAAAGAAGCGGAGCATT
>DEBW01000112.1:5941-6076 GCA_002348905.1 Ruminococcus flavefaciens
GGAGATATCAAGCTCAGTTACCTGAACATCAATACCAAGGCTGAGGTAATCGTCCATAGCAGCGAGGTATGAATTTGTATCACCCCATGCATTGCTTGCAGCAGCACTGATATGAGACTGCATACCCATACCGTC
>DEBW01000112.1:6264-18152 GCA_002348905.1 Ruminococcus flavefaciens
TTAGGAGCATACTTTCTTGCATAGGTGAAAGCCTTCTCAACGAATGAGTTGTTCTTATAAACTGATACCCATGCAGACTGACCGCCTTTAACGTTGTTATCGCCGGCTTCTCTTACGCCGCCCTGAGCAGCAGTACCGTCGTTGATAACTTCGTTACATACGTCGTAAGCATAGATGTCAAGGTTAGGATACTGTTTAGCATATGCATCAAACATATTTTTAATGTAGCTTTCCATACGCTTATCCATAGTATTTGTGTCAACCCAGTTGCCATTAGCATTGAATCCCTGCTTGAAGAACCATGTAGGTGTCTGGCTGTGCCATACAAAAGTATGACCTCTGAAACCGATACCATTCTTTGAAGCAAAGTCACAGATAGCGGCACAGCTGTTAAGAGATACCTGAATATTAGTATCAGTAGAGTTATTTTTAACGAGAGTAGCATCAGGCTTAGTTTCGTTCTCACACTCGATAGCATTGTGATCCTTTATCATGATGCCCTTGATGCCGGAGTCGTTGACAGTACCGCCATTGAGGATATTACCTACACGGAAATACTGACCGAACTCATCTTTAAGGCCCTTGCCGTTAGGAGCAGCGAGAGCGTCCATATTTGATTTTTTAGTTGTGATCTTGAAGTCATCGAAAATGAAGTCATTAGTGCTGTCTGTAGTGAGAGTAAGCTCATACTCATAAGTTCCCTTAGGAGCTTTATAAGAAGAAGCAATCTCAGCCCACTGACCAGCCTTTACTTTCTTTGAAGCAAGCTCAACAACAGTGTCCTTATCAGTTTTCTCGTCTATGTAACGGAGAGTAAGGTGGAAAGTTTCATCAGTTTCACTGAAAACGTTCATGCTGTAGTTGTACTTGATACCGCCGAAAAGGTAAAGACCCTTTGAAGAAGCAGCACCTTCCTCAGGTGATTTACGATTAGTAACGAGCATGCCTCGTGTGCCGTTAATACCATTGTCAACCGGAGTAATATTGTTGGCTACATCTGTTCCATGCCATCCATCATAGCTTACATCGAAGCTATCGTATGTAACTTCGGCAGCATAAGTAGATGTCATGATCTGCGGCATAGCTGCAAATGTGCTTATGAAGCAAGCAGAAGCAGTTAATGCTGCGTACAGTTTTTTTCTGTTCATAAAGATCATCTCCTCATTTCCTTGAATTTGGGGTAATCCCCACTATATTCATTGTAACTCATTATACACTGTTCATTTTCTGTTCACAACCCACAATCTGAAGATTAGGTGGAAAAAATGAATACTTTGTTATTGTTTTTTGCACAAATTATGACAAAGAAGTGTGTTTAAAAGTATTTGATATACATTAAGATAAGTAAAAAGCCCTTAACTGAGAGTATATGTGCCGTTCAAGTGTACACATTTATTCATATATATACTACTATAAGAATACAAAAACTATTGACATTTTTTACTGTTGGCTGTATAATTATTGTATGATGTGTATATGCATCACACATGATAAAGGAGGAAAAATTATGGCAGGACAGGGTATGGGCGAATACTGCGTAGACATCGTAATGTGTATCGACGCTACAGGCAGTATGGCTCCGATAATTGACGAGGTAAAAAGAAACGCTATCTCTTTCTATGAGAAATTCATCGAATCAATGGAAGAGAACGATAAAGAGGTAGAAACCCTCAGAATAAAGGTCATCGCATTCAGAGACTACGGCGTAGATCAGGAACCAATGGTAGAATCCGAGTTCTTCAAACTCCCTGAGCAGAACGACGATTTCAGAAACTTTGTTGCGAATATTGAAGCTAAGGGCGGCGGAGACATTCCGGAGAACGCTCTTGAAGCTATCGCACTTGCACTTAAATCAGACTGGACTACAAGCGGTTCAAAGCGCCGTCATGTAATACTTGTATTCTCAGATGCTCCTGCACTTCCGCTCGGCGCTCGTGCAGGCTCAGCAAATTATCCTTCAGGTATGCCTAAGGATATCGCACAGCTTGGTGCATGGTGGGAGTCTACAGACCAGACTCTCGGCAGCAACTATCAGGTAAAGGCCGGAAGACTTGTTGCATTCGTACCAAATGCTGAGCCTTGGACAGAATTACAGGCATGGAACAGATACTGGCCTGCATTCTCACCGGCTGGAACAGGTCTGCCCGATGTAGATATACAGTCGGCTATTGACCTTGTAGTAGGTTCATTCTAACTAATAAAAAGTGTATACGACCGGTGCAGAGAGCATTCTGCTCCGGTCATTTTTATAAAGGCAGCACCGTAAAAAAGGAGGAAATATATTATGGAAAAACTTTTCACTACTGAACGCCTCAGCGTAAGAAAATTCCGTCCGGAGGATCACAGCGACCTTGCAGACATCATCACAGATCCGGAAGTTACATTCTTTGAACCATATCAGACATTCACCCGTGAAGCCTGTGTGCAGGAAGCAAAGAACTTCTCGGAGAGCGACGAATTTTTCGCAGTCTGTCTGAAGGATAAAGTTATCGGAAAGATATATTTCTCACGCAAAGGCGCAGGCACTTATGAGATAGGCTACACATTCGGAAAAGCATATCAGGGAAAAGGCTACGCAAGCGAAAGCATAAAAGGCTTTATTAAGTATGCCTTCACCGTGCTTGATGTGCGCCGTATAATAGCTCAGATAGACACCCGAAACGTCAAGTCAGTAAACCTCGCTGAGAGAGTAGGTATGCGCCGTGAAGCGATGCACAGAGAACTCTACCCACGCAAAGAAGACAAGACTGTTTTCAGCGACTACTACGTATACGCACTTCTGAAAAGCGACTACCTTGAAGAACTTTGATATCAATATGACAAGAGAAGAATTTCTTAATTTATGGAACGTATCAGGTCTGGTAGTTTTCCCGAATGAAAGAGCAATATATGCTTCTGCATCCGTAAAGGCACATACCCGATTCAAAGGTCACGGCTTATTATTGAATTTTGACCTTTACACAGAGGAAGAAGTTTTAGATATGGAGTTTGACTTCTTTAAGCAGCTCAAAGAAAAATTGCCTGAGCTTGACAAATTCGCATTGCAGAAGATAGCTGATGAAAACCTTAAATACAACGATACAGACATCAGCCTGTCAGAATTAAGGATGCGTAAACCGCTCGAAGGAAAAACAGACGGATTCTACAGCCAGTTTGCACTTACCTATTATAATGGTACAGCCGGTCAGTATGCAATGATGATGCTCCATGTGTGCTTTGATAAGGACTTCAACTTTACAAAGTGCTTCGTTGAAAGGGTATCAGTATGAGTATAGGCATGAAACGTGGAACGGTCTTTCTTGAAGAACACCAGTCCGTCTGGGAGGAAGAAGCTGAAAAAACTATCGGAGAACTTTACTTTCTGCTGAGTACTCTTGAACCTGATATCCAGCACATCGGAAGCACATCAATAAAGTCAGTAAAAGCAAAGCCGATAATAGATATTGCAGTTGCCGTAACAGACTTTGACGAGGTACTTGCCATGAACAGCAAGCTTGCTGAACACGGTATAATTTTCAGATTTGCAGAAAGTCCGGAGCAGCTTCTGTATGTCAAAGGTGACTTTGAAGCTGACACCCGTACACATCATATCCATGTCGTGCTGAAAGGTTCACGGGAATGGATGAATTATCTGAATTTCAGAGACTATCTCAACGCAGACAAACGTGCAGCTTCTGAATATGATGCTTTGAAATCACAGCTTGCAGAGCAGTATCCCAATGACAGGAATGCATATACAGACGGGAAAAGCAGCTTAGTATCACGCCTGCTGCTCGAAGCTGAAAACTGGCGGAAACAGAATCCGATCGAATAATATAAAAAGGTGGAAAAACATGAATATAAAATTAAACCATGAAAATGGAAACGCAACATGGGAATATGAGAATAAAACATATTCCTTCCCTGCTGAGGATGCATTTGAATACGGCGGATACATATACATCTCGGCATACAGCGGCAACAACGAATTGAGCCACACCGTCACAGACCTCAAAGGTGAGAAGGTGCTCAGCTACACAAGCCACACTCTCACCATGTATCTTAACGGAAACGGAAATGACTTCCCTCTGAAAAACATACAGGGTACTATCATGCGTGGCGATGATATATGTATCATGATGAAAAATGAGATACTCATATTCACAAGAGGTACTGAGAATGTACAGAGACTCGTTCCTCCTACAGGTTATCAGTTCTACTATTTTAAATATGAAGACGAGCTGAAAGTTGTATGTACAGACATCAACGGCGGAAGCGATATGCAGTTCAGATACAACAGCCAGACAAACAGCTGGGAAAAGCTGTCATCTGCATATTAAAGCAAGGAGAATAAAATGGAATTAACTGTATACAGACAAGCTTCAAAGACACGTCCTGACGGTACAGTGGTATACAAAGGCGAGGACACTCTCCCCTATGCCGACAGCCAGCTCATAATGGTAGCTGACGGTCTCGGCGGAGCTGCCGCAATACGCCACACATCCATAGACAAGGGACTTTTTGAACCTGATACTCTGCCGGACGTACTTTTCAAAGGCGTATACGATGACTGGTCTGAACCGTCATTCCTCGAATACGTGAAAAACTCATTTTTTGAGCTTTACGCAGTAAAGGACTGCTACACCGCCAACGTAAACAATATCAAGAAAAGCGGTTACTTTGCATCAAGAATAGTTTCAGCGATAGTGCTTCATGAATTTGCTTATAATAAAGGTATATCCGCTGAGAATTTCTTCTCTGCCCTCAGCAGAGAGAAGTCTCAGGAGAAAAAGTCAGAAGTCATTGCAAAAATGGGTAAGCACTTCATGGATGTCATAGCAGAAAAGCTCAGAAGCATAGCAAAGAATGCAAACATAATATATGAATCTTCCTATGCCGGACTTTCTCTCCTCGGCACTACCCTCTGTGCCGCACTCATAGACGACAAGGGTGCAGAAGCTGAAGTACTGCTCCTCACAGCCGGAGATTCCCGTCCGTATGTATGGAACGAGAAAGACGGTCTTTGCCAGCTCGTCAAGGACGAGGAAAGAGCTGACGGAGGTATGACCAACTACATAAAAGCCAACGACGGCGAAAGCTTTGTGATAAAAAGCTCCTATGCAAAATTCAGAAAGCCATGTGTTATCTTCTGTGCAAGTGACGGCTGTTTTGATTCGGGAAGCTTTCTTTCTCCGATGGCATTTGAAAAGACAATTCTCGAAGCAGCAGCAGAATCAAAATCTGAAAAGGAAATGGCAGCCGTACTTCATGACTTCTTTGCTGAAAACGGCAGACATGATGACAGCAGTACCATATCAATGAAGTTCTGCGGATATGCCAACTTTGACGAGTTCAGCCGTTCAGCCGGAAGGCGCTTGAAGGCTATCGAAAAAGAGTACATCTCTGCCCTGCCGAAACTTCTCACTGAGGACTACATCTCAGAGCTTGAACGCACATCTGCAAACGAAAGTGACCTTGCTGCAAAGATACGTGAAGCAGTCGGAAAAGAACCGGCAGTTATAAATTTCTGTGAAAGCTTCGTAAAGGACGAGGCAGAAAAACTCACAGGAAGTGACGAGAGAATAATAAAAGTTTCCGAACAGCGTACCAGCGCCCGTGAAGGACTTACCAAGCTCACATCCGGTTTCAGTGAGATAAACGACGGCAGTCTCAGCGAGCTTGAAGCTGCCATAGGAAATGTACGCACAAGCGATACCGAGTACAGCGACATACGCAGCAGCATCTACAGCGAGAACCTTAAAAAGTCCGCTGAAAAATACTGGTCTGAAAATGCAGATAAACTAATAGCTGATATCACTTACGGCAGCGGTGAATATTCTCCGGAACTTGTAAAAGCTGTAAAGAATACAATAGAAATGGTAACAGCAGAATCAGACGACCTTGAAAAAAATGCAGCTCTGCAAGCTGAACTGTTTGAAAAATACTGCACAGGATATTCAAAATACATGAGAGGTGAAGAAGCATGAGATTCCACGGATTTGAACTTGTTACCGACTGGAAAAACAGTCAGTGCGGTCAGACCGCAGCAGCATCAAAGGCAGGAAAAAAATACTTCCTGAAAAAGTATCAGACTCCTGTAGCTCCGCTGAACAACGGTACTCTCGATGCAAAGACATTCGCACATAACGAGAAGCTCTTCAACGATTTCGTTGACACAAGAAAGCGTGTAAATGCAGCTATAAGAACTATTGCCGGTACAGGCGGAAATATAGTCATTCCGTGCGACGAATTTATCGAGGGCAATCAGTACGTTGAAGCTGCCGAATTTGTTGACGGAGCTGTTGACGATGACGAGGTAGAAGGCGTACTTGCAAGTCTCTCCGTAGACGTAAAAAAACTTCTCATGCAGACTGCTGCCGGCGCACTTTTCAGCGTACACAGCAAAGGCATAATCCACAGTGACTTAAAGCTTAAAAACGTTCTGCTCGTCCGCAACAAGACCGGCAATTATGTAGCAAAGCTCATCGACTTCGACAGCAGTTACTTCGTTGACGAAAAGCCTGATGAAATAGTCGGAACTATCGACTACTACTCCCCTGAGCTTGGCGAGTACGCCGACAGCGAAGACGACCGTGAGGAAATAGCAAAGAAGATAACTGAAAAGTCTGATATATTCTCCCTCGGACTTATCTTCCACTACTACCTTACAGGTGAACTTCCTGAGCCGGTAAACCTCACCGACAGGCTCAAAAAGCGCAAGGAAAAAGGAAAGGTGATCTACTGCTGGATAGCACTCAACAGCGGATGCGAGCTTAAACTCAGTCCGGAGATAAAAAGTCCGAAGTACACCTCACTCATAAGGGATATGCTGCAAAAAGATCCGACAGCAAGACCGTCAGCCTCAGATGTGCTGAAGCGTCTGCGTGAAGCCGAGCCGGTAATTGAAGAACCATGGCCCGAACACGGCATAATCCTCGACCGTGAAAAGCTTGACGCTGCCGACATCGCCGGAATGAAAAAAGTAAGTGCCGGAGCAGAAAAGTCCTACGAGCTGATATACTCTGACGGCACAAAAAAGCCTGTCACCAAAGACGAACTCTACGCTATGGGACTTCTCAAAGTCACAGCTCCGAAATCGTTCTGTACTCCGTGGGACGAACACGGTATAGTATTTGACCTTGACAAAATAAAGAGCCGTGGCTTCATCTCATGCGAGCAGAAGATAATGGGCGGAGTAAAAGGCTATCAGTTCTACCGCAGCGATTCAAATTCAATGTTCTTCAAGCCTGAGATGCTTGTTGCAATGAAGTACGCAAACAAAGCCGGAGCTGCACCTGCTCCTTCAACGGAAATGGCATCTGTCTCCTCACCTGCTCCGGCAGCCGAGCCAGTACCGGCACCGGTCGAAACTCCGGCATCTCCTGAACCTGTATCAGCTCCGGCATCAACTTCTGATTTTGCAGAGCCGTGGAGCGGACACAGCATAGTATTCGATGAATCCGGCATACGTGCAAAGGGATTTGTACGCTCAGAGCAGGCATCAATGGGCGGAGTTAACGGCTACAACTTCTATACCGCAGACGGTACGTGCCGTTTCATACGTCAGGAAATGGCAGTAATACAGAAAATGGCAAGAAAGGTATGATTCTATGAGCTGGATATGTCCGATGTGCTCAACAGCGAATGATGACAAGCTGTTTCACTGTATGGTATGTGATGCTGAAAAGCAGATACTTACCTACGGATTTGATATATCCGATGATATGGACGCTGAAAAGCGCTGGAAGTACGGTCTTTCTGCTCTCGCTGAGGGCAGAAAGGAGGACGCTTTCGAGAGTTTCATGTTCGGAGCTGCACAGGGATATGCTCCGGCTGAAAATGAAGTGGGAAGCTGTTTCTATTCCGGCAAGGGCGTGGAGCGTGACCTTAAACAGGCTGTGGAGTATTTCAGCATCTCCGCAGCAAAGGGCTGGGCAAAGGCGCAGTACAATCTCGCCTGCTGCTACTTCTACGGAAACGGCACAGAACAGAATACCAGAATGGCTGTGCAGTATTTCACAATGGCAGCAGAACAAGGTCACGCAAAAGCCAAGTATCTCCTCGGCACTTGCTACTACTACGGCAAAGGCGTTGAACAGGATAATATACAGGCTTTCATGTACTTCTCGCAGGCAGCCGATCAGGGAGTACCGCAGGCTCAGTTCAATACCGGCTTCTGCTATGAGAACGGATTCGGAGTAAAACGGGATTTTACAAAAGCATTCCGATATTACAGTCTTGCTTCGATGCAGAATGACTGTCCTGCGCTCAACGCAATGGGCAACTGTTATTTCTTTGGCACAGGCACAAAGAAGAACGAGGAAAATGCAGTGATATTTTACCGCAAGGCTGCTGACTTAGGATTCACACCGGCAGAGTACAACTACGGCTTCTGCTGTGAAAACGGCATAGGCACAGCCAAGGACAAGGAAGCTGCTAAAAGGTGGTACAGACGGGCAGCCGACAAAAAACATACCGGAGCTATCAACGCTCTTGACAGGCTATTGAGATAATACCTGAAAGGTCGGAACATATATGGAAAAGAAAACTGAGCTTACATTCAAGATATTTATAAGCATTTTATTTATAGCAGCTTTAGCATTAGGTGTTTCAGCATTTGTAGTGTCACCGAGAAATATGGTACTGCTTTTTGCAGGCATGGTATGCGTTCTTATCGGGAACGTGCTGAATCTTGTCCGTATCATGATAACAAAGAGAAGCAAATGAACGATATCAGAGAACTGATATAATTGAGAAAGGCATCTTATGGCTAACATACTTGATTATTTACAGTGGCGTGGAGACGTACCATTCTACGCTGATCCATTCAATGAGATAGACGCACTTGTGCTGTCGCAGTTCTGTTATGTACCACTTGACGGAATAATCCCCTCAGACTTTTCAAAGGCGATAACCGTTGAGAAAGCATACAGCATCTACCGTCCTGAGAAAGTTCCGCCGGAGATAAAGATAATCAGCTTTGAAAATGACAATACTCTTTTTAAGCTTATGGCTGAATCCGAGCGTTTCAAAAATATGCTCCTGACGGGCTATGTCAATATCATAGATACAGAAGAAGAAGTGCAGTTCTCGGCTTTGACGGTAACAGTCGGAGACGGCACACGCTTTATCTCATTCAGCGGTACTGACGGTTCTGTAGTTGGCTGGAAGGAAGATTTTGCTATAGCATATCTCCAGCAGACAGCCGGACAGATGTACAGCGTGAAGTACCTCAACGAGAATTTCAGTGAGACTTCTCCGCCGCTGAGGATAGGCGGACACTCCAAGGGCGGTAATCTTGCGATATATGCCTCAGCCTTTGCAAGACCTGAACTGAGAAACTGCGTCAGCGAGATATACTCCTTCGACGGTCCTGGTTTCCGTGAGGAGATAACCCACTCAGATGAATATATCAGTATACTTCCGAAGATAAGAAGTTTCGTGCCGGAATCGTCCGTAGTAGGTATGCTTCTGAGCAACAGTCTTTCGCATACGATAGTGAAAAGCTCAGTCAACGGCATAATGCAGCACATCTCCTACAACTGGGAACTTATGCGGAACAGATTTGACCGCACAGAGGAACTTTCAAAGTCAGGAAGTATTATAAACAAGACCATAGCCGGCTTCCTTGATGATTTCAGCGACGAGGAGCGTAAGATGTTTACAGATACGCTCTTTGCGGTACTTGAAGCTCCGGAGAAAGATACACTTAAAGAGGTCGTCAAAGGGAAATGGTCGGCGTACTCAACTATGTTCAAAGCACTGCGGAGACTTTCTCCAGAACAGCAGGCCGTACTGAAAGATGCTATGAGGAAGATAGCCAAAAGCGGTAAGAATGCATTGAAGTCCGATAAAGAAAAAGCTCCGGCGCTGACAATGAAAGAATCTGAGACATGATAAAATGTTCCATGTGGAACATTTTGTGTCAGACAAAAACGGCAGTTCAAAATCATGAACTGCCGTTTGTTTTTAGAACCTGTCCACATATGGTGAATGTACGAATTTTCGAGCATAATTTTGTCGAGGACAAGGCAAAATCTGACGAAAAGACGTGCATGAATCCATATGTGGACAGGTTCTTATTCTATTTCGTATATGTAAGTCCAGTAGGACTTTGATTTATCAAAAAGTTCTTTTATCTTTTTAGCACCGTGAGCCTCAATAACATCTGCGGTAGTAGGATTATAAAGTATCACATATATCTTTCCTTTATGTGAAGCAACTATTTTATCCATAACTTTATCCATTATCTCCGCACCAAAAGGATTGGCTAAATAAAAGATATTATAATCGCCGTAATGCAGAAACTTGCTTGCATCACCGTTATAAAGCTTCACTCTTTTCTGAAGCTTCATACGTTCAAAATTTCTCTTGCATATATCAAAAGTATGCTTATCATACTCTATACCTGCAATAGCCCCGAAATTTTTTTTGCAGGCATATTTGAGAAACAAACCTTTTCCGCAGCCGATATCAATAATTTTTGCTGAACTGTCTATTTTGAGTTCATTAAATATCTGCTTTATATGAGCCTCATCAGTTTTAGCATATCCGTGCATCTCACCATTCGTCTCATCAATGAGGTGAGTATCTCTCATTGAAAAATCAAGTCCGAACGGCTTTTCAAGAAATAAATACTGGAATGTATAACGTGCATACCTTTTATATCTTCTAAACAACTCAAAAAAATTTTCTGACATAGTTCCTCCAACGCCCTTATAAATATATCAAAGGCTTAATAATATTTTATTAGAATTCAGCGCCTTCATTGACAATGACTTTTTTAATGCCCTGTATATCGTTCATTGCAAGCAGGATGCCGTGAAGTATCTTATCCTCATTCTGCGGTACAGTATTGCCAAGGTCGAGATAAATTGTTATTTTTCCGTCATCTGCTGTAACATCAGTGTAGCCGATGTAATCATCATCAACGAGCTTGAAATCATAATTATTTATCGCATCATTGATTTTTTCAGCTTCTGCCTCACCAGCTTCTCCCTCAAAGTAAACACTGTATGTGAAACATTCACCTTCAATGCCTTCTGCGTGTACTTCGTAATTGAGCGAAAGCCTATTCAGACCGAGCGCACTGTCCCAATCATATTCCTCCATATCATATTCGTCATCCATACCAAATTCTTCGTTATCAAATTCTGCCATTTGTTTTTCCTCCGTAATGTTAAAAATCTTAGTTCATTTCAGTAAAAGTTCAGCAGATAAATAATCATGTCCGAACATAAAGCGTTCATCATAGAACTCAAACCCAAGCCGTTTGTAAAGTGCAAGCGCAGGAGCATTGTTCTTTGCCACAAGAATATGCACCGACTTTATACCCTGCTCACGAAGCAAATCAAGAAGCCGGGAAAGCATATCAAAACCAAGTCCCCTGCCACGGTACTCATTTGATATAACCACACGGGCTATCTCACAGTGGCTTCCGTCACACACCGTCCACTCAGGCAGTTCGTCAAGTTCATTTTCCGGTATGACAGACACCGCTCCCACAATATTTTCACTGTCCGTGTAAACGTATAGTGTACCAACAGCAAGATCGCCGCTTATATCGTTTTCAGCGGGGTAATTTTCGTCCCAGACACAGCCTTCTGTTCCTACAGCTGACCTGTAAAGCTGTAATACTGTTTTGCTGTCAGCCGTAACAGCCTTTCTGAGTTCCATATTATCACCTCTAAATAATGATAACACGCTTCCAGCTCAGCAGTCAATGTACATTTTAACTAATATAAAGTGTGTAGCTCACTCATAATTTAATAATTATCACAAACTTTCAAAAAGATGTATTTTTCTCTTGACTTTTCTCCATTCCTGCGCTATAATATAATAGTCGCAGATGTGAAGCGACGTATGGCGGCATAGCTCAGTTGGCTAGAGCACTCGGTTCATACCCGGGG
>DEBW01000112.1:18279-18820 GCA_002348905.1 Ruminococcus flavefaciens
GGCTTAAAATAGCCGTTTGTGGGTTTTCTTTTTTCCTGAAAAATGAGTTTGTACGCTATTTGTACGCTACTCATATTTTTTCAGCATACAAGCATCGCTTTTTCACAGTATCACTTATGCATATTAATGAATAATATTCATTTGGCTTTTATTATGCAAAAAGCTCCGCCTGACACATTATCAGACGGAGCATTCTTTTTGGCGGTCGTACTGAGACTTGAACTCAGACATCGGAATATACTGATTACTCACAGTTTAGCAAACTGCTGCCTTACCGGTTAGGCTTATGCGACCATTGGTGACGGATAGGGGGATCGAACCCACTATTTAGAGATTGAAAGTCTCTCGTCCTGACCTGTTAGACGAATCCGCCATATATCTCCGCTCAGAAACTAACGGAGATTTTTATTGGTGGGTAAGGTAGGACTCGAACCTACAGCGTTTCTACGTCACGGATTTACAGTCCGCTGCCTTCACCAATTCGGCGCACTTACCCATATTTCGCCACTCAGACACGAGTGACGATTATTATTTTATCTAT
>DEBW01000112.1:18834-19348 GCA_002348905.1 Ruminococcus flavefaciens
TATCGGCACATCAAACATATCTGCAAGTATTATCAGGTTGTCGATAGTGGGAACAGCGTCTCCACGCATCCACTTGAAGATAGCCTGCGGAGTATTGAAACCGCATCTTGCCTGCACTTCTGATATCTTGAAGCCTTTGGATTTTATGATATTCTTTATATTATTGCCTGTAGCCTTTACGTCGATAACCGGCATCGTGAGCAACTCCTTTCCTTGTATTATGAAAACAAAAACACCGCCTGCTTGCATACAGACGGTGTTTATCATTTGTACGGCTCACAACACAAAGAAAGTGTTCTCCGAAATGACTATCCACTACGTTTATCTGTATGCAGCACAAATAGAGCCTCTTCACTCTCGTGATAGAAACTTTCCTCATAGTGTTCGCTATACAGATAGACCATAGTAAACTGTTTCATTTCGGATAACTCCTTTCGTAATAATTCTTTTTACAGAGGTCGCTTCCGACCGTTCCTGTTCTGACTTTACCAGTATTATAACATAGCTTTTTGGA
>DEBW01000119.1:0-170 GCA_002348905.1 Ruminococcus flavefaciens
TGACGGCAGCATGGCTGGTTTTCGAGTGCCTTTTCATGAGCGCAGTAGTAAACTACCTTATAGCCCTGAGACTTTGCAAGTGATGCATATGGTGAATATACGGAAGCTGCGTCGATAGTGCTGTTGAGAAGTGCAGCATAAGCATCTTTCTGGCTGTCGAAGTAAACAAT
>DEBW01000119.1:231-28521 GCA_002348905.1 Ruminococcus flavefaciens
GCATCCTGAACGCTGTTCTTTACAGAAGCAACGTTTCTGCCTTTGAGTATCTCAACGCCTTCCTCATCCTTTTCTGCAAATTCAGACTTTATAACGTAGCCGTGTCCATTTGTCATAGCACCGCCGAATATTGAAATGTCATGTCCCTGGCTCTGGAAAGTAAGAGTTGGTACTGAACCGATAAATGCAACATCGAGCTTGTCTGATTCAAGACCGTTTACAAGTTCAGAAGCACTTGAGAACTGTGTGAGAGTAACATTAAGTCCTTCCTCTTTGAAGTAGCCTTCCTCCTGAGCAACAAATGCTAAAAGATGTGCAGTAGAATTGAGGTAGCCTATGTTGATATCTTCCTTTTCAGGCTTGCCGAGAACTGCTTCTGCGCCGTCACCGCAGCAGTCAGCCGGTTCGGACTCATTGCAGCAGTCCTTATTTTCCTCGTCACAGCAGTCTTTATCTTCATCAGTTTCAGAAGAATTTGTCTCTGCCTGTGAAGAAGACGATGAAGACGAACTGTCGTCAGTTGTAGCAGAATTGTTGAAAGCTCCGCAGCCTGTGAGCAGTGATACTGCTGCAAGTATTGATATAATCTTAGCCTTATTATTCATGATATTTTTCACCTTTCAAATTTAAGAATATTTAATGTACGTAAGTTTGTCTCTTCAACAGTATCGCATTCGTTCTGCTCCTGTGAAATATCTTTTATTTTTCATATTCATCACTCCTGTTTTTTTCTATGAACTAATCATACCACATTGATAGGCATTTGTCCAATACGTAAAGCTTATCGTTACTTATAGAGAATAATTATATTAAAATACCTGCGTGAACAGGTTCTTAAAATAAATATTAACATAATCATATTGAAATTTAAAATTTAACGTGCTATAATATATCAAATACCAGCAAATAAGAAGGTGATAACAAAATGATACATGACATTATTCAGATGAGCTACCTACTATATGTAGCTATCATAACATTTTTGATATTTGTATTCTTCAATTCCACATTTTCCGGCAAGCGCAGACAAATGTTCCTTGCAGGCGGTATAATATCTTTTTTTATGGTAACCTGCAATGTGATATCATTGTACTATCAGGAGCATACTGCTTCTCGCTGGCTGATACAGATATCAAACGCCGTAAGCTTTTCTATCAGCGGTCCTGTCATGCTTCCGTTCATACACCTTTTATCAGTTTTCAGCAAACGAACTATGAATTTCCTTTTAGGATGTGCATTTTTCAATTCTTTATTGTGCATAATCAGTATATTCACCGGCTGTATATTCACTGTAGATGAACATGGTATGTATGTACTCGGAAAATATTCGCTTGTTCCGTATATACTCACAGGTCTGTATCTTTCGATTCTTCTTATCGGCTCAGTTAAAAAGTACAGACTTGGTTCACAGGCGGAAAGTATATTTATATCTATACTTTCGATCTGCATTCTTATTGCAACGATTCTGAACACATTCTTACATTTCCATTTTCTTGTAAGCGGAATGTCTGTACTTTCATGCATATTCTACTATATATTCTTCGTTACGCAGACTTTATCAAGAGATGCTCTTACAGGAGCGCTGAACCGCCATTCTTTCTACAAGGATGTTCAGCGCATGAAAAGACGGCAGATGTTCGTTATATCAATGGATCTGAACGGTCTTAAACAGATAAACGACACATTAGGTCATGATGAAGGCGATAAAGCTATCCTCGCCGTATCTGAAAGCGTATTCAGTTTTCTGCCGAACAAATACAGATTTTACCGCATGGGCGGAGATGAATTTGCTTTGCTCTGTCCGGATGCAAGCCTTGCAGAAACAAGAACCCTTTGCGAAAAGCTGAAGGAAAACGTGAAAAGCAAGAATTACAGTGTAGCCGCAGGATATGACGAATACCGCAAAGGCATGGATTTCGATGAAGTATTCCGCATCGCTGATGCTATGATGTACGATGACAAACAAAAAATGAAAAGCCTTATGAATGCGTAATCAATAAAAAGCTCAGTCAAAAAGACTGGGCTTTTTCAGTTAAATGTGGTATAATAGAAATGATATATCCCAAAGATACATAAAGGAGATGCACGATTTGAACAGCAAAAAGAGAACGAAAAAGCAATGGATATTATTTATCTCCGGCATCATACTGCTTAGTATAGGTATCAGTATTCTCGGCTATTTCGGAGCAAGAAAGCTTCACAGAGAATATATTAAGTATAAGCTCATGAAAGAAAATCCGGTGGTAGAAATAACTGACCTTAAAATAAAAGCTCCAATACTCGAAGGTACTGACAACGAGACACTCGCAAAAGCTGCCGGACATTTCAAAGATACCGGAGATTTCGGCAAGGGAAACTACTGTATAGCCGGTCACAGCAGCGTGATATACGACGAATACTTCAATGATCTGAAAAATGCTCAGAAAGGTATGAAGATATCCCTATACGACAAGCAGAAAAACGTATACACATATACCATTGATGAAACCTTTATCGTTGAACCGGAAGAAACATGGATACTCAACGATTTCGGAGACAACAGACTGACTATAGTTACTTGTACCGATGACGGAACACAGCGCCATGTTGTAGTCGGACTTCTTGACTGAATAACGCAGAAAAAATATTGAAAATATCTTGTTTTCTTTATAGAATAGCATTGAAATTCAGTTTTATTTATGATATAATCATATAAAGGATTTATATATCACAAATAATTTTTTATAGGAAACGAGGTGTGCTATGGAAAATACAAAAAAGGGAATCATTAAAAACAAACATTATTTTCTGATAGCACTTGTAATGTTACTGCTTACTCACTTTATAATGGGAGTATTACTTCTGTCAATGTCAAAAAAGGCTTTGCGTCAACAGATAGACCAGCGTATGCTTGATGTGGCAAATACTGCCGCATATCAGCTTGACGGCGATGAGATAGAAAAATTCACAGCAGATGATGTTGGTTCTGAAAGCTACGAAAAAGCTCTCGATATCCTGCGCTCTTTCCAGAATAATATACGTCTTGATTATATCTATTGCGTAAAAGCTGAAACCACCGGTTCATTTACATTTATCTTAGATCCTGATCCTGAGGAGCCGGGAGCTTTCGGTTCACCTATACTTACTACAGAAGCAATGAGAAATGCAGCCAGAGGTATTCCTGATGTTGATAAAAAGGCGTTCACGGACGAATGGGGAAGATTTTATTCTGCATACAGTCCGGTATTTGATTCGGAAGGAAACGTGGCTGGTATTGTCGGAGTTGACTTCAATGCTGACTGGTATGACGGCGAGATAAATTCTCATAAAGCTGTAGTTGTTATACTGAGTATGCTGGCTCTTACTATTGGTATAGTCCTCACGCTTATAACACATAATTTTGCTCTTGAGGGCGAGAAAAAAGAGTACATGAAAAAGCTTGAAGAAACTTTACAGCGTGAAGAAGAACAGAAACAGGAGCTTGGCTCTGTTATCAATCTTGCCTATACTGATCCTCTTACAGGAGTAAAAAGCAAACACGCCTACGTCGAAGCGGTCGAGCGTATCGACAAGGGGCTTGCGGACAGGAATATTTCTGAATTTGGTATAGTTGTCTTTGACATTAACGGTCTTAAAGTTATAAATGATACCCTCGGACACGAAGAAGGCGATAAATACATCAAAGCCGGCTGTGACCTGATCTGTAAGATATTCTGTCATAGTCTGGTATACCGTATCGGAGGAGACGAATTTACAGTAATTCTCGAAGGCACTGATTATAATAACAGAGAAGAACTGGTCACCGCATTCAACTTAAAGATAGAGGAAAATCTGGCATCCGGCAAGGTCGCAGTCTCAACAGGTGTAGATATCTACGATCCTGAGATCGACCGGAATTTCTCATCTGTATTTGAAAGAGCCGACAAAAAAATGTATGAGCGCAAACGTTACCTCAAATCACTTAATGTATGATTTTAACATTTTATTTATTGCTTTTTTAATTTTTATAGTGTATAATTGATTATATTGATATATTGCAACTTTAGATACAATAAAATAACAGTACCAGCTGTGGAAAGGATGAAACATGAATTTTCAGGAATTAGCTGACAGTTTTGATGCGCCGACCTGTATAATTTCAGTTGAAAGAACTGCTGACGGCGGATACGGCGATATACGCCTTGTTACAGGAAATAAGAGCTATATTGAACCTATTGAGCATCCGGTATACTCTTTCGGATTTGAAATGCCTCCTAACAATGAACTGAAATTTGTGCCAAATTCACTGTATAATAAATATCTTCCTAAAGATATCGGATTTGAAGATATATGCTATCGTTCAGCAGTAAAAAAGATACCTCTGCATACCTATGTCCATATGAATCATCTTGACATATGGTTTGATATTTTTATAATGCCTCTCAGCTACGAGGACGGTGATATATGCTACTGTGCATATACCGCTCAGCCAAATGCTCCGGCAGATATCGGTCTTAGTTCGAGCCATTCGGGACGAAATACAGAAGATGTATTGAAAACCTGCATAAAGCTTCACGATACAAACGATTTCAAAAAGACAATGGATGACGTAATAAATGATATCCGTCTTCTCTGCGCTGCTGAAGTGTGTACTATCATGCTTGTCGATACAAATTCCTTGTCATGCAACGTGCTTGCTACAAGTGTAGCTAAAGACAGCAAGCTCAAAAGAGTCACGCAATTCAGCAATTTTTATGATATCGCTGTATCATGGCTCGATACCATAGGTGAAAGTGACTGCCTTATTGCAAAGAGCAAAAGAGATATGCAGTATATCAGCAAGGTCAATAATCCCTGGTATCTCACTCTTGAAGAAGCAGGCGTTGAAAGCGTGGTAATGTTCCCGCTGAGATATAATGACGAGCTTCTCGGATTCATATGGGCTACCAACTTTGATACTAACAATACAATGTGCATCAAGGAAACTCTTGAACTCACCACATTTTTTATCTCCTCTCAGATAGCAAGCTACAGAATGGTGGAGAAGCTGAAGCATATAAGCTATACAGACCGCCTTACCAAACTCCCGAACCGCTTTTCATTCTCCGAACTGGTGAAAGACCTTATAAAGCGTAAAGAGAGATTTGCAGTTGTGTCTATCGACATAAACGGCTTCAAGAGCATAAATGATACTATGGGATTCGATAACGGAAATCTGGTGCTTATTGAAATAGCAAATCGCTGGAAGGATATTGCTGATTCCGGTATCACATCTACAAATGATTACATCGCCCGTCTTGGCGGAGATGAGTTCGTGCTTATCATACGTGGTTATTCTTCTGACGAGGATATCATGAGAACTATAAAGCAATATGAAGCGGTACTTGGCAACCGTCTGACCGTTGACGGCTGTGATTTCTATATAACCGCAGGCTTCGGATATGCTGAATATCCGGTAGACGCTCAGAATAATGACTCACTGTTATCCTACGCCAACGCTGCTATGAACGAGGTCAAGCGCTTTAACAGCAGTGACCATATACTCCGTTTTTCTCCGGAATTTTTAAAAGAGGAGCGTACTCTCGAAATAGAGCGCAAGCTCAGGACTGCTCTTGAAAATGATACAATATTTTTTCATTTACAGCCGCAGTACGACCTTTCACATAAACTCAGAGGCTTTGAAGCTCTCGCACGTATGAAGGATGAGGACGGTAATTTCATAAGTCCGGGAGAGTTCATACCTGTTGCTGAAAAGGTAGGCATAGTTGATAAGATAGACGGTGCAGTTTTCAGAAAATCTGCGGTATTTCTCGGAAAAATGCTCAGAAAGACAAGTGCTGATATAACTCTCAGCGTGAATATATCAGTAAGACACCTTATGAAGAACGGCTTTATCGACGAGGTGCGTGATGTACTGAATATCAGCGGTATACCGGCAAATCACCTCGAAATAGAGATAACAGAATCAATAATGATAGATTCTGCTGAAAAGGCGCTGAAATGTATAGACGAGCTGAAAAATATGGGCATAATGATAGCTATTGACGATTTCGGAACAGGATATTCATCTCTGAGCTATCTTAATAGTTTCCCTGCAAATCTGCTGAAAATAGACAAATCGTTCATTGACAAGATGAATACGAGCGATTCTTCCAAGCAGTACGTTGCCGCCATAATCTCAATAGGTCATATCATGGGATTGGAGGTAATTTCTGAGGGTGTAGAGGAAAACGAACAGCTCGAAACTCTCCGCACTATCGGATGCGACTATATACAAGGCTACATATGGGGAAAACCTTTACCCGAAAACGAAGCCGCCGAACTTATAATGAAAGAAAATAAATAATTTAACGGCTGAACGCTATATTAACGTTTAGCCGTTTTTTGTTACTTAGTCTTGTATGAATCTGCAAATTGCTGGATAGTATCCTCACCGCCGGTCGAGAGGTAACTGTAGTATGCAAGTATTACAGAAGCATCAGAAGCATTTACAGAGCCGTCAGCATTGACATCTGCATTTGAAAGCTGTTCCTCTGCTATGTCCGGAGTTTTTCCGGTTGAAAGAGCAGCGTATACCATAAGTACAGCAGAAGCGTCGCTCGCATTTACCTGACCGTCGCTGTTTACATCTCCGAGTGAAGCCGGAAGCTTTTTCTTTGTAAGGTCAACTTTATATCCGTCCGAATCAGTACCCTTGCCGTTAAAGACATCAATCGAGTATACCGTCAGATTTTCGTTTGTGTCAGTATCTTTTATTGTTACAGAGAGTGAAAACGGGTATACTGCGAAAGTGGAAACTTCGATCTTATCATTGCCTGTTGAAGCAGTGTAATATTCTTTAGCCATTTCCATTATCTCGTTCTTTGTGAAGAATTTTATTTCGCCGATATTTTTCGTATCAGAGAGATATGTCAGTGAATAATTATGATCATCCTCTAAAATGAGATTTGCATTTTTTATACTGGAATAGCTTACGCTGGCAGTTTTTACTGTGCCGTCTGCAAGAGTTAATACTATATTGTCCCCGTTCTGATATTCATAAGTGAAAGCAGTTTCAAATCCGTTTGAAACTTCCTTTATCACGCCGGTATTATCATCATTGAAGATCATAATTTCCATATCGTTTTCATCAGAACTTGTAGTTATCGCTTCCCATGTACCGCATCTTAAAGGCTGACCTTCGAGCAGATTGTGTCCTTCAGCCTCTCCGTCAAAGCAATATCCGGTATCACGGAAAACATGGTATGAGGCAAGAGGAGATGTATCGCTTGAAAGGAATATCATAACGGAATTATCAATATAATCAACACTTGATGCATACTCCGGACGTACACCGTTCAGTCTTTCGTATAGGTCTTTAGCAAGTTCTTCAAGTTCCTTATTGGATAAGAAATCATAATCAGTCGCTGATGCTTTGTCCATGACAGAAAAGTACAGTTCCTGATCCTTTAATGAACCGCTCAGACAATTGACAGAACCGTCATATCTGTCATACCATGATGTGCTGAATACTTCTTTCTTGTTGAGCTTATCATTTGTAAGAGTGAGGGTATTGTCCTTGAATGTATAGGTGTAATCAACAGAGGAATTGTCATATTCGTCTATTAATGTACATTTGCTTTCGTCGATAAATCTTATGAGGTGTTCTTTCGATTTATCGTAGTTATAAAGTCTCCATAATGTATTTGCAAACATTCCGACCGAGTAGTTTTTGCTTTCCATGACTTCTCCGTAGTTGAGAGCACGGTCAAGTACGCATATCGAGTATTCTCTCAGGTCGGTTATGTCGTATGAAAGCGAGTAAGTACCGTTTGCATCGGGTTCAGCAGGTATAACGTCATAGTAGTTATAGTAGTATCTCAGCGAATCTTCGCCGTTGAGTAGGTGAAGTACATATGGCTCATCTGAATATAAGTCCTGTGTTTCAAATTTATATGCGAGCATATTGTTTACTAAAGACATATCAGGATGACAGCCGAGTGCGTGACGGGCTGAGAGGATAGATTGGAATACAGCCTCAGATTTTTTTGACATTTCTCCCTTTTTCTCGCCGGCGATATATATACCGTCGAGATTCTTGTCAGTAGCAGTGATATTTAGTATTTTTCTGCCGTCTTTCTCAGTTATATTGTACTTTACAGCAGGAGGAGTCTTATCTACCTCAAAATCAGTCCTGTACATCTGAGGAGCTTCGGAAGCTCCGGAGTAATTGATGTAAGAACCGGTCTCCATTGAGTATCTGCCTTCCTTGAGAGTTTTCATGTCTGTGTCAGGAGCGAGGATATATCCGGCATCACGGTTGCCGTGTACCGGTTCAGATACTGATATAAGATTTCCCTTGTCATCGAATAACTTTGTACCTGTAAATTTGATATCACGGGCAGATATTACGGAATATCCTATATATTCGCTTGAAGAATCACCGTCAGGAGCTAAATATGTCAGTTCTCCGCCTGTAGTATCAACAGCTTCTTCATATGCTTCCTTGTCGATCTTTTCAAGCTTAGGAAGTATGCAAAGGTAGCTTATGAAGTCTTCTGTCCGGATATTTTCAGCTTTTTCAAAGACAGGCTCGATCTTGCTTATAAATTCTGATATCTTATGGTCTGTCCTTATTTCGCTTCTTCCGATATTTACCAGCGGAACAGGCTGAGTATTTTCATCGTTGTAAATGTTCGGAACTTTTGCCCAGTCGCCGTAGAATCCAAGCAATGGAGCTGATATATCACAGCAGTTTTCAGCTCCGCTGAGAGTGACATATCCTTCTACAAAGAAGCCGTTCTTGAATATTTCGAGATTTTCAGAAGTTTGCTGACTGTCGAGGTTGATAGTCACAGTCTTTTTGACCGTTTCGCCTGCTTTTACAGTGATAGTATCGTCAAGGTCGTCAGTGCTGCTAAGCTTTACGCTGTCTGTGATGCAGTCACGCTTTAATTTTTCGTCATAGCGCCAGCCGTCAGTTGTGATGATGATATCGCTCTTGCTGAAAGTAACATCCTCCTTGCTGATATTTGTGAGTGTGATATCAAAAGAGATAGTATCAGTAAGCTTGTCTCTGAGTTCAAATTTTGCATAGCCTGAATCACCTGTAAGGAGAACCTTTGTATTTTCTACTTTACTGAGGTCGATAACGCCTGCTCCCTGCTTTCGTGGACTTATCGGAAGTCCGCTTTCGCTGTCAGTGTATATTTTCGCTGTATTCATCATTATGTTCTTGATGAGAGTGCTTTTTTCGATGCCTTCACGAAGCATACCGTTTTTCTTCAGATATTCGTCAACGATAGCTGAACAGCCTGCTGTATAAGGACTTGACATTGATGTTCCGGACATATACTTGTAGCTCTTGTTGTAGCCTGCTGATAATATATGCGAGCCAATTCCTGTTATCTCAGGTTTGAGGTCAAGAGATGAAGGTGCGCCGAATGAGCTGAAAAAGCTGAGAGTCTGAGGATCTTTTTGGGTGATCGTGGATGAGCCGGTAAACTTTATCGTTTTTGGAGAAGAAGCTAAAAACTTAGACATATTATCATCTTCAACAATAGCAGCCGGTATATCTGTATTGAGTATTCTCATCTCAAACTGTCCGTTTGTATTGCCTGCGATAATGATTCCGACAGCACCAAATTCAGTACAGTTCTCAACAAATTTATCAAATTCTTCACTGCTGCCGGTGAAGCAAACGACTTTGTCCTTTATATTTTCAGCTTTCATCTTGTCTACGGCATTATAATCGACTGCTGTTACCTCATACTCCTTATCAGCAAGGGCTTCTATGCAGTAACGTCCGCTGCATTCACAGTATGGTATATCAATGCCGTCACCAACGATGTGATTCATGTCGAAAACAACGTTGTCAGCGGAAGCAGCTGTGAATGAATCAGAAAATACAGCCGGATATTCAACAGTTGATCTGTCGGGATATCTTGTGTCTATCTTTCCGCTGTTGCCGCTTATGTTGTCGCTGTAATTTCCGGCTGAAACGCATATTGTTATGCCGGCGTTGACAGCAGCTTTCATAGCATCATTGTATCCGGCATCTTCATTTTCAAACGCCAAAGTGCCGAAACTCATATTTATAACGTCAACTTTGAGCTTGATGCAGTCCTCGATAGCTGATGAGATAACTTCGTCGGTTATTTCAGGAGTAAATCCGCCGTTAAGGTCAGGAGAAGTCTTCATAAGTACAAGCTGAGCATCTTTAGCTATACCGGATATAGTCTTTCCGTCAGCAGTAGTAACTTCATTTCCGGCAGCGATACCGCTTACGTGAGTGCCGTGATAGTTGGCTTCACAGCCTAATATATAAGGTGTATCATCGGCATAATCATAGGCAAAAGGCACTTTTGAACTTACGTATGCCTGTTCAGGATCGACAGCATTGCTGAATCCTTCTTTTCCAGCTATTGCAGCTACATCCTCCTTGCTGATAGCGGTCTCCTTATCCGTCAGAGGAGCAAACATATCATTTGTAAGGTCAAATTCTGAGTCAATAATGGCTATTACTTCGCCTTCACCGTAAGAACCTGTAGAACTTCTGAAATCAGCAGCTCCGGTGAGATCATCCGCATAAGCCATTTTCGGAGTATTTTTCAGTATAGTTGTCTTTACCGGAGATACACTTTCAACAAGAGGCATTTTTTCTATCTCGCCGATAAGATTTTCCGGTACAGCGCATGAGAAACCGTTGAGAGCGAGAGTATAGCGGTGTCTTATTTCAAGTTCAGGGTAGATCTGACGTACAGCATCTTCAACAGTCTGCTGAGCTTCACGAAGTCCGTCGATTATTTCGTCAGCTTCGGGAGTGTCGATATAGTCAATACCGGCTTTTTTAGCTTCATCCGAGGCGAATAAAGCTTCACCACTGAGACGTACCATAACTATTACAGGTTCTTCGCTCTGAGAAGCGAGAACAGGTTCAGAAGTTTCCGCAGCACTGACCGGTAAAGTACCATATGTAAATGAGCAGGTCATTGCGGCAGCAGCAGCCATAGCCATAAATCTGCCTTTGATGTGAGATTTTTTCATTTTAAACAACCTTTCAGATAATTCAAAAAATATATAGTCAGTAAAGTCTGAATCTTTAATACACTATCAATTGTATTGAAAAAAAGCTTTCCGTGCATTTTTTTAAAAAAAGTCTCTCGTTTTTTGAGCGAGAGACTTTTTAATGTTATATGCGTGCTTTTACGAAATCTTCAAAACTGTCTTTTCCGCCTGTAGAAATATGACCGTAGAAAGCAAGTATAAGTGAAGCATCCTTAGCGTCAGTCTTTCCGTCCTTATTTACGTCAGCAGCAGCTTTTTCCTCATCTGAAAGCTTTGATTCAGCTCCGGTAGCAAGCTTGGAGTATTCGATAAGTACGAAAGAAGCATCCTTGGCATCAATTTTTCCATCTCCGGAAGGATCGCCGTAAGATACTGTCTTTACGCTTTCTCCTCCGTCAGAAGCAGTTGTAGTAGTTACCGGCGTATCAGGAGATTCGGAAGCTGTAGTTGTAGTGGTTGTTGTTTCCGCTGGCTGAGAAGCAGTAGAAGAAGTAGTTGTTGTTGCAGATTCAGTTGTAGTTGTTGTTTCTTCAGCAACAGCAGTGGTCGTAGTTGTTATTGCGGTAGTTGTAGTGGTTGTTGCAGTCGTTGCAGCAGTTGTTGTAGTTACAGCAGGTTCTTTTGGATTTTTAGCTGTCCATTCCTCAATAGTTTCAAATTCAAGACCGTTCAGCTCTGCGTATGCCTGAGCAGTTGAATCCTTATGACCTACGATTATCGTATTTCCGAGGTCATTTATCTCACATTCAGGATTTCTTATGATGATTCTTTCAAATTTAGCTCCGCAGCCTTCCCATTTGCCGTAAAGCTCAACATTTTCACCGAGGTCAACGTATTTGAGGTCACATTCTGAAAGCTCAGAATATCCTACTTCTTTAACCTTGTCAGGGAAAGTGAATTCTTCAAGAGATGTACATCTGAGGAATGAGTAACCTACTACCCAGTATACAGAATCAGGGATATTAACGTGCTTGATGTAAGGATTGAGAGCAAAAGCGTCTACAGCGATTATCTCAGTACCCTTTTTGATATTATAAACCTCGTCCGTCTTTCCTCTTGGATAGAATTTGAGTATCTTCATATCCCTGTCGTAAACTACGCCGTTGTCGGAAGCGTAATTTTTATTGTAAACGTCTACGTTTACAGCCTTGACATTCGGACCGTCAAAAGCGTAAGTACCAATGTACTCAACAGAAGCAGGTATATTTACCTCTGAGATAGCAGTTTCAAAGAAAGAGCGGTCAGAGATAGAAGTAGTGCCTTCCTTGACGTTTATAACTTCGCCGTCCTTCGGAGTACCCTTATAGCCTATGAGGTTAGTACCAACGTATAAAACACCGTCCGGCTGGTCTTCATACCACTTTGTAGAATCAAACATATAAGGATACAAAGTGTTGCAAGTGAAGTCTATCTCTATATTTTCAAGAGAAGCACATCTGCCGAAACCTGCGAAGAAAGGAGTGAAGCTTGTATTTTTTCCGAGTTTTACTGATTTCAGCTTTGAAACACCTACAAAAGATTCTCCGCCTATTCTTAGCTTGTCAGCATCATCAGTAACGAATTCGCCTTCCATACCCTCAGGTACAGCAACTATCTCTTTTATTTTAGTTTCTCCGTCGTCTATCCATTCAGTGCCATCCCAGTGACCGTTGTGCTCTGTTTTGTATTTTCCGAGAGCGCCGTGGTAAGAGAAGTAAGTCTCGTTCTTCTCGTCAACGTTTATTGCTGTAAGTGACGGCATATCAGAACAGAAATACCATTCAAGATTTATTATGCTTGACGGCAGGTTTATAACTGTGATATCCGGATTTCCTGCAAACAATCCGGATGCGAACAGAACTCCTTCCGGAACTGTAACTTCTCCGGAAAGGTGCTTAGCTGCAAGTACCGCAACTTTTCCGGTTATGCTTTTCTGTGTGTCATAGTCATAGTAAGCATATTCCTTTTGTATTACCATGCCGTTTTCTATCTCATAGTTAAGACAGCCTTCTGAAAGCTTTATTTCGCAGTCCCCAGGAATGTCATACCATTCCCAGAAGCCAAATTCTTCGATATACTTCGGGATAGTAACAGAGGTAACATCGTTTCTGTTGTAAAGGCTTCCGAAGCTTACTCTGCGTACTTCCATGCCGTCTATCTCGTCAGGTATAACGATATCGCCAGAAGCAGAATCGGCGATATGTGTTATAGCGACAACCTTTACGTTCTCATTTTCTTCGCCGTATATGACACGGTCTTCGATCTGATAAGTAAAAATGTCGTATGTGTAGTACGTCTCATCAAATGCAAATACCCTTGTTGCAACTTCCTTAACAAGATTGTCAGGAATAATTGCAGTGCAGGCAACCAACGCCGCAGTTCCTGCTAAAAATTTCTTCAAATTCATCACTTTACCTCCTGAAATAACAGATAAGTCAATTTTATCACAAAACATTCAAAAATCAACTATTTTTACCTAAAATTATGTAAAAATCTGTTTTCTGCACAAAAATAAGACCGATATATTATTTACATATACATATATTTCACTATAAGCACCAACGCTCCATATATAAAATGTAATCTCAAACCAACAAAATATACAAAAGAAACAAAAAAATATCTAATATTATAGCGACTACTATTGACTTTTGTGGTGAAATAGTGTAAAATATATGTAGTGATAGTAATGGAAGATATTATTTTTATATTACTTATGCTGTAAGATTCTGAACAAGGGGTGATCTCAATTATGGACAGACGAGATATACGTGCGTACAAGGATGCTATGCTTTACTTTATTAAAAGCGATCCTGATGTAAGAAATGCTATTATCAAGATCAGCGATCATGACAGTCAGCAGCTTCCTGATACCGTACCTGATGATATAATGCACAGAGTATCTGAACTTGAAAACGAACTCAACACTCTTTATGAAAGATGTCAGCTTCTTGAAAAGGAAAAAAGCGTTTTTCAGAACAGATGCATTGCTCTTGAAAAAGAGAAAAATGAGGTAGTAAAGCTTACCGTTGAACTCAAAAATGAGATCAACAGCCTCAATGAAAAGTGCAATTCTATTGAAAAAGACAGGAAAAATTTGCAGAACCGCTGCTTCAATGTCGAAAAAGACCGTGAGATATGGCGTACAAAATGCTCTACCCTTCTCGATGACAGGGATTGTATGCACGAAAAATGCTTCTCTCTTGAAAATAAATATAATCATCTGCTCTCGAAGTATCTGAGCCTCGAAAATGCATATGAAAAGTACAATAATCTCGACAGGGAAACTCTGCTCACTTTCAGCAAAACTATCGACGATACAAACCCTGTGACATTCCTTATATCGGGAGCTACAGAAGAAAGTATCAGGCTCATTCATGAGAATATATGCTCGAAATGGGAGAGGTATTCTGAGGGTACTCTGAGCGTGATAAATGAGATCTTCGACTACCTTTTTGAAATGTTCAGGATAAATAATACAGAATATAACAGAATGACTATCAATTACGGTGATATTTATGATCCTTCCATCCACCTCAAAACATTCAACAGCCTTCCGGCAGGAAAGGTAACAAGGATACTTTCAGCCGGATATACCGGCAAGGACGGCAAGATCATCGGAAGGTCACTTGTAAAATTAGGTTAATACATTAAAACTCAAGCTCCGCAGAAATGCGGAGCTTTCAGTATGTCATGAAACCTCTGCTTCCAAACGGAGCAAAGGCTGATTTTTTTATTTGAAATTTAATGCAGAAGTGAAATATCCCACGATAAAATTCGACTATACTGTTAAGAGGACCTCAACGCCTCACGGAAGGAGGCTTATCAATGGATGATATATCAATTATTGAAATGTTCCGTGAACGGAATGAAAATGCAATAGCTGAACTTAAACAGAAATACGATAAGCTGTGTATGTACATAGCCGGAAATATCCTCTCTCAGCACGAGGATGCAGAAGAATGTGTAAATACCGCCTATTTCGACGTATGGAACAACATACCGCCCGACAGTCCGGATGACCTGAGAACTTATCTTTGCCGTATAGTCAAAAACAAGTCCATAGACAAGCTGAAATACAACTCCGCCGACAAGAGAAACTCACAGTTTACGGTATCTCTTGACGAACTTGCTGATTGTATACCTGACAGCGCAGCTGAAAATTCTGCTGCCGGACTTGCGGCGGATATAAGCCGTTTCCTGCGTACTCAGGACGAAAAGCACAGGAAAGTATTTGTAAGGCGCTACTGGTACGGCGACAATCTTACAAAAATAGCTGAGCTTTACGGTATGAACGAAAAAACTGTTGCAACATACCTTTTCCGGACAAGAAAAAAACTCAAAGTCTTTTTAAAGAAAGAGGGTTACGAGCATGAATAAGCTTGATATTTTTAAAGCTATGAACCTCATTGACAATGATATTGTCAAAGAAGCTGCTGAAACTTCTGAGACTGCTACAGAGTCCGAGGTAAAAGTCAATGATAACAACAGCGTTGAGGTAACTGTATCGGGAGTTGAAAGATATCGTAATATCGGCTGGAAAAAGTATTCTGCACTTGCATCAGCTTTTCTCCTGCTGATAGGACTTGGTGCAACAGGAGCAGTATACATCAAAGACCACGGTACTCCCTCCCCTGACGATGATAATATTATAACCGAAAATGTAATGACAACAACTGAAACTTCCGAAGAAACAGAAAGTCATTCAGAAGAAGCAAGCGAGAAAACTTCTGAAAAGTCCACTAAAAAAACAAGCAAAAAAGAAACTGCGACTACAAAAAATTCAGAAACCGAAAAGCCTACAGAGAAAAATACAGAAAAAACTGTACAGACAAAGAAAGATAACGATATAAATATGACCGTAAAAACTGAGGAAAAAAATACAGCAACCGTTACAACTCCGACAACAGACAGAAAT
Organism: Ruminococcus flavefaciens; assembly: GCA_002348905.1. Classification (GTDB taxonomy): domain Bacteria; phylum Bacillota; class Clostridia; order Oscillospirales; family Ruminococcaceae; genus Ruminococcus; species Ruminococcus flavefaciens_O. The sequence goes on from DEBW01000119.1 coordinate 16,133, forward strand.
ACAACTCCTGTAAGGACTGCCGTAAAAACTACGGTCAGAACTACAGTTAAAACAACTGTAAAGACTACAGTCAAAACAGAAAAAACTCAGGCTCAGGCAACTACTGCAACATCAACTCCTTCTCACGATACAATAGCTGACCTCAAAGACATACGAGAACTTTCAAAAAAAGGAATGTCCCTCAAATGGAGCGACCTTGACAGGTTCAGTTACACTGAGATAGAATCTGGTGCAAGAGTATACAACATAGGTTCTGTAGCTGAGACCGGACACTGTCTGCTTGTGACCGGAAAATATCCTGACAGCATCAACGAATGTGTACTTTTTCCCGGTCAGAACAGAACCTCATATAATCGCTCCGACGGAGTTGACATACGCACTGAGGACGTTGATGCATTCATTCAGGAAGTTTCCGATATCAGCGGTATAACCAACACTCTTGAAAACCTGAAAGCCAACTACATAAGACGTATCAACGTTTCGTCAACAGCTTTCAAAGACAAGAGAATAAGCCTTTCCTATGAACAGATAGGCAAATTAGTCTCAATTCTGAAAACTGTCAAGCCTACAAGAATAAGCGACGGTTATCTCATTCTCAGCAGCAACTCCAGCTATATAGATATCGACTTCAACAACAATGACACTAAAAATATAGAAGTAATAGGCAACTATATCGTCATTGACGGAACAGGCTACAAGGTTGAGGGCAATTCCTGTAAGGAACTCTCCTCATGCGTATTTGGTATGCTGAACGCAAGCGAGCCTGACGTTATAACTGTTGAAAACGGTACTGTTTATAAGTGGCGTGATTTCCTTACCGAAAAATCAGATTATATGTATCAGTTCTCAGAGAGCATAACCCTCACCAACTTCCCGGATGTGCTTTTCTCATGGAACGGTCACGATTCATGCATCACTGTCGAAAAGAACGGGAAGGTACTGCATCAGATTTACGGTATGCCAATATGGAACGCATTCTTCACTGACCTCAACGGTGACGGCTACCCTGAATTATGCACAACTATGAGCTACGGAAGCGGTATTGTAGACGAACGCCTGTACATCTACGACATCCACAACGACGGTATATGCACCGTTTCCGACAGAATGAATAATAATTTCATATTCCGTAAAATTGCGAATGAACAGCTTGTGGTTTATAAAAAACCTGACATAAGCGAATGGGCAGATTTCGAGCACGATGTAGCACAAGGTACTATCTCATTCGGAGAAAACGGCGGCGGCATCACATTTGAAGACGGCTCTTTCCAGCCTTTCGATGAATTTGACGAAAGAGCATTAAACAGCTATAACCCTTATACTAACAACAACTGAATTTCCGGCGGTACTTGAAAGAGTACCGCCGCTTTTATTGACTCATTAAATTATATGATATATAATAAAAATTATATTTTTGTGTAACATTTTCCGTTTTTCAGCGAATTTATATAATGAATACATTAAAAGGAGGGAAAAAATGACTCACAGTGAATACCGTCTGCTGTTAAAGAATGACAGGAACAAGGCTCATAAAATGCTGTTTGACGAGTATCTGAACTATGTCAATACCATAGCTTTCAACCGTCTGCGAAGCTGTGCAAGCCGTGAGGACATAAACGAATGTGTCATGGACATTTTTTTGGACGTTTACTCATCATATGATACAGATTCAGAAATATCCGGCGATATAAAGGGCTTTATCGGCACTGTAGCCTATCGCAGAGCTACAGACTGTTTCCGGCGTTTAAGCAAGCACAACAGCGATATTTCTCTCGATGATGTTCTCGCAGATGTTATACCCTCAAACCATGACATAGCTGAAAATGCCGAACATAACGAACTTATCCGAATACTCCTTGAACTGATAGAAAGTCTCGGAGAACCGGATTCTTCTATAATCATACAGAAGTATTATTACGGACGTTCAGCCGGAGAAATTGCTGAAATGCTCGGTATATCACCGGTCACGGCAAGAGTACGGAGCAGCCGAGCTCTTAAAAAGCTGAAAAAACTGCTCTCAGACAGGAACATTACTATATAACGGAGGTAAAATATGGAAAAGGATATTTTCAAAGCTCTTGAAAATGCTGACAAGGCTGCAATAGAAAAAATGTCAGAAAAATACAGTGCCGCAAGCGATAAAGAAAAGGAAAGGCTTTATCGTCAGATAGCTGAAAAATCAGGAGATCCTGGCTTTGATGCCGCTGAAACACAGGTATACAATGTCGAAACCTACCGCAAACCGGCATGGCACAAACATTTTGCAGCAGTCTCCGCTTTTGTGCTTGTGATAGGAGGAATTGCCGGCGGACTTAAAATAGTTGAAAACGTCAACCGTCCGCACATAGAAGCTGAGGAAATTCAGGAAGAAAGTGCAGTATCTGAATATATCCCCGAAACTGTTGAAATCGAAGAAATTACGGAAGCAACCACAGAAGTTTCAAAAGATACGTACATGGAATTACAGCTTCACGAAACTTCTCCTTATACTGAAAATCTTGAAGAAGCTCATAAACTTCAAAGTGAACATGAGATACTTATGCCGTGGGATGAGCGTTACGGAGTTGACACTGAACACTACACAGACCTGCTTTGTTCCGGTGATCACGATATAAACTCCCTTGAAGCCAAAAGCTATATCTACCACATAATGCTCAATACTCCCCTTTATTTCAGTACCGCAAAGGGACATTATCAATCTCTTGATGATGACGGCACAATTACTAACGAGGTAGATTTTCAGGTGGATATCGAGGCTCAGGAAGGCTATTCAAGCTCCTGCAACTCTTACGGTCAGAAAACTGAACATTTCAATTATGATGATATGGCTATTGAAGTAAACTATGACGGCGAAACAAGAAAGTTTTATAACGTCAAAGAAACCACATATATGTTTACCGAGGACAACTACCGCCATATAGATATTGCTCCGCCCGACATCGGAGTATCTATCTGTACCCAAAATTCAATGCTCGTATACGCTTCAAATGTGCTTTCTGCTGACGGTATTGCAATGTCAAGACTTGGCGACTTTGACCGCTGGAACATCACCGGAATCACAAACTTCATCGGCAGAGATGCAGCTTTAATTGAAGGTACTTCCGAAAACGGATATCCTTTCAAAATAACTGTTGACATCAAAACTGGTTTTCTCCTTGAATATATCGAAAATAATATCATCGAGACACGCATGACCGAGCTTGAAGTTGACACTCCAATCGAGCGCATCGAATATCCGGACGCTGACAAAATTGATTTCTGGACTTTGGAGCATAATAATTGATCTTCATGATCTGCAAAGCTTCTGCCATTATCGGCAGAAGTTTTTTATTGCCATTTACTTTAAAGTATTATATAATAATATCAAGAAAAATTTTCTGAGCAGGTGCGAAAAATCACTCCTTCCTGTGTCTAATATTCAGAAAGCAAATTTGCAATAAAAATAAAGGAGGTAATCTATGGGCAACGATGCGGATCGCTACCGCCGTTTCCTTGATGGTGATGATAATGGACTAAGAGAGATCATTGATATATATTACAACGGATTAACGCTCTATATCAGCGGCATCGTAAGAAATGCCTCCGAAACCGAGGAGATAGTACAGGACACCTTCGTTAAACTTGCTGTTAAAAAGCCAAAATTCAAAGGTAAATGCGAATTTAAAACATGGCTTTATACCATTGCGAGGAACTCCGCCTATAACTATCTCAAAAGGCATAAGGTAAGATTTTCAGACCAGCCATTCGATGAATGCATAACCCTTTCAGACGGCACTGATGTTGAACGGGAATACCTGAAAACTGAGCGCAATATCGAGCTTCATAGCATAATGAAGGAGCTTGCTCCGGACTATTTTCAGGTACTTTACCTGATGTACTTTGAATCGCTCGATACCGAAGGAATAGCAAACGTAATGCACAAGTCAAAGCGTCAGATAGGCGATCTGCTGTACAGAGCCAAAAAGTCATTAAAGTCAAAACTGGAAAAGGCAGGCTTTCAATATGAAGAATTCTAAGGAAATGGCAGATTCCGTATTTGCTATACGGGACGCTTATACAAAAAAGCGAAACAAAAGAAAGAAAATTATAAAAAAGACTGCTTTTGCCGGTTCGACAGTATGTATGTTCGTACTGATATTCGCAGGAATAAAGCAGTCTATGCCCGAAAAACCGCAAACTCCCGATAAATCAGTCATTGTTGATAATACCGAAAGCACAGTGAGCGCTGAAACGAGCATAAACTCCCGTGAAAAGCATACTTCGTCAGCTAAAACTACCGCTGTTACATCAGTAAATACAACATCTGAAACAAAGTCAGGTACTCAAACTGTTTTGACATCAAAAGCTGTAGAAACTACGGTAACAGATCCGGCAGAAGAAAACGAATACACATCAGAATCTGCTCAGGAAGAAACAGAAGCTCCGGCTTCACTGGAAACTGTTACTGAGCCGGATAATACTGCTAACACTGTGACCGAAACAGTAAACAATACTCAGACTGCTAACTTCTACGCTAAGGACGAAGAATCTGACAACGATAATTTTGCTCATGTAGCAGAAGAATCATTATCCCTGTGTCAGAAATACAGCACAGTTGAAATAGGTTCACCGGCAATAGAGTACACTTCATCTGATAAAACCGTTCCAGCCGATATACTGGGAGAGCTTTTGTGCATCACTGACATTCCAGACACAGAAAATATGCATAATTACAGTGCAGAGATATATCTCATAACAGGCTATAAACAAAATGAAGCCATTGCAGTAAAATTCGAGGGAGAAGACGAATATTACTTTTACGGCTTCAATAAACTAAAGGAGTGAAATTTATGAAAAAAAGGATATTTACCGCAGTACTTTCCGCAGCAATGTGCTGTACAGCTGTTGTTCCGGCTATGACGAGCATCGGGACTTCTGATATTGAACCGACTTCAATAAGCTGCTTAAAAGGTGACGCTAACCTTGATTCTAAAGCAACTATTGCCGATTCTGTAGCAGTTTTGCAGCATATCGGAAACCGTGACAAGTACGGTCTGAAACCGCAGGGACTTATCAACGCTGATATTGACGGTATCGCCGGAGTTACCGCAAATGATGCTCTTGAAATGCAGAAGATAGATTCTCAGAAACATTCTGACGAAGAAAACACTTCCTCAGATGATGTTTGTCAGATATTATACAAAACTAAAATTGACTGGGATATGGGTGGAAGTTTTAAAGAAGACATATGGGAAAAGATAAGCGGCGGTTACTCAGGAGTTATCACGAATACTGACGAATTAAAGGCATATATGTCCGAAATTTACAAAGAAGAAACTGTAAACAAGTATCTTGAAAAGTACAATGATGCATTTTTTGAGAAAAACGTTCTCCTTGCCGATTCAATAATCCAAGGTTCAGGAACTTCTCCAAAGCTTACAATTGAAAGTGTATCATTCGGCGACACGATAATCGTTGACGCTCAATGGCATCATGATGAAGTAGAAGCAGCTGTCGTATCAATGTGCTTTGCTCAGATAGCACTTTCAAAGGATGCTTATACAGGTCAGGAAATTGAATGGACTTGCAATAAAAAAGAACTGCCGTTCGAGGGTTCAAAACTTACACATACAACGGAGAAAGACTGGTATTGTGACTTTGGAAACGAACTGACTGAAAAAGCTTTGGATGTTATTGAAATACATAAAAACTACGATGCTGTTATCACAAATACAAGCGAACTTAAAGAATACCTCTCACCTGTATACCGTGAAGACCTCATTATTAAGTATCTGAAAAAATACGATGACAGTTTCTTTAACAACAATGTTCTCATAGCAAATAGTGTTTTTCAATGTTCCGGTGCAGACGGAAAATTGGAGATACACGATAACAATGTCAATATCAGCAATGAAGCCATTGATATAACTGCCAAATGGAACTGCGGAGATGCGGAAATTGAAATGATATCGGTATGCTTTGTACAGGTAAGCGTAGCTAAAGAGCTGTACAGCGGTCAGCCTGTCAACTGGAACATCTACAATGACTACAGCAAGGAACTTGTCTTTTGCTGGCTCGATAATCTCGATTATATCCCGATAACCTGCGACGGACTACCGGAATATGAGCTTACTGCCGATGACGGAACAGTTTATCTGCTCAATTTCAGCGGCAAATGGATATGGAAAAAAGGTATCGACGCAGAAGCAAAACTCCCGGATGATATTATTCTATGGCTGAAAAATAATGCCGGCTCTGTTAAACTTAAAGAAGCCTCATATTGAGCCATATACGAAAAAACGTCAGAAAGCTTACGCTTTCTGACGTTTTGCTATATGTTAGAAAGGAATTAACCTTCTTCTCCGCCTAATAAGTCGTAGTCAAGGAAGTTGACCTGATCCGGAAGAGTAGCACCTGTCTGCTTTGTCATATCCTTGAGGACAGCAATGATAGTGGATGAGAGGTCTTCTGTAGCTCTTGTAACAGCGACTTTGTATACAACATTGATAGTGCCGTCGGGAGTTTCCTGAGGATTCTGAAGCTCTATCTGTGCAGCGCCTATATCGTTAAGCATCTTCTTGTAAGTAAACTCTGAGTTATCGCTCTTCTGTACCGAAACGATAAATTCATCGTCACCTGTACGGTATACCTTACCGGTCGGGAATGCCTTCTGGAGTATCTGAGCAGTATTACAGAGTATAGCATCACCTGCGTCGTTACTGAACTGAGCGTTGATAGTACTGAGCTCGCATATATCATACATTGCAAAGTAGCAAGGATGATTTTTGTCTACCTTCATCTTTTCAAGAGCAACTTCAAATGAGGTACGGTTCCTGACTTCTGTAAGGATATCGTTGAACATGGCAGTTTCGAGTGACTTCTTTGTAGCCTCGTTCTTGAGCACCTGATTGCCGAGCTTACGGTTAACAGCCTGCTGGTGACCGTTGATGATACCGAATACAGCAACGAGTATGAGAAGGAGGATACCGAAGATAAGAACGAATGCCTGGAGCTGATATGCCATTGCATAGATTTTTCTTTCAGGAACGGTAAGGAAGAGTATCCAGCCATAATCTGCGTTGTAGTCGTAAGCTGATAAAGTCTTCTTACCTACTCCGAAAAGGTCCTTTGAATCCACAAGACCTGTAGAGTCCTTTAAGTTGCCTCTAACGTCAACAGAAAGCTGCTGTACCTCCTCGATGTCACAATTTGCACCTATCAGACTGAGATCAGTTGAATAGAGGTACTGATTTGTTGATGTATCAATAAGAGAATACTGTACTTCTTCAAGTCCGTGAATCTGTACGTGAGCAAGGTCGTTTACGAGGTTCTGAGCGTAAACTGTGATACCTGTAAATCCGAGAGCCTTGCCTGTCTCGTCGTATATTCCCTTATACATAAGGATGATAGCCTTTGTTGTATTAGGAAGAGTCTGAGTACCGTCGTTGTAAACTCCGCCGTTTTCAGCAGCGATCTTACCCTGTAACTCAGCGAGTACATCTTCGCCGTAAATATCAGCACCGATATTTTCTGTATCTGAAGCGGCTATGATGTTACCTTTCCAGTCAACAACGAAGAGAGAAGTGATATCTTCTTCACTCTCTTTATAAGTTGTTACATAATTCTGTAAGTTAGCAATTTTAGCGGAATCGCTTTCATCCTGAAGAGCAGCGGTTATCTGTGCAGCATAGCTGAAATTTGAAAGTGTGTCCTCGATCCATTCAGCGTAGTCGTTGATTACCTTTGCACGCTCATCAGTAACTATCTTGATATTGCTTCGTGCGTTTTTACGGGTTACACTACCTACTGCTACAGTAGTGAAAGCGCTAAGCAAAGCCATGATAGTAATAACAACAATAAGTATCCATGTTATCGGAGATAACTTCTTTTTCTTCTTTTTTGTATCTTTTTTACTCATATTACTACTCCTTGTCTATAGATTTTAAATGTCTGATTTTGTTTGAAAGGCACTGACTTATTCAATGTCATCATTGAAAAGTTTGCTGATAAATTTGCTTTCCTTTTCTTCATCAGCACCTATGTCCTTACCGGCATTGAGCAGGTCGCCTACTCTGCCTTTGAGTTTGCTTCCACCTGCTTTTTTAGGCTTGTGCAGACCGCCGTAAACACTTCCGCCGTTATTGTAAAGGCTCGACTGGTATCTTGAACCGCCGGTCGGATTTGCCGCATTATACGGCATACTGTTCATATATAACGAGCCTGTTGCCGGACCGGCTGCGTTATACGGCATACTGTTCACATATGGTGAGCCTCCGGCAGGAGCAGCATTATTATATGGGTTATTTCCCATGTTGCCGAGCTGCGTTATAGGTACCATACGATCGGGAAAAACGACATTGCAGTAGGCATTGTTCGGGTTCTGTCCCAAAATGAAATTGATACATCCGCTGCACGGCATAACCGACTGACCTGTCACAGCATTAACGAGAAGAAGAAATTCCACACCGCCGTCCCCTGCCGCCTGCATATTTTGTAATGCATCAATCTCTGCGTGAACGTCGATCATCATACCATTCTGCATCTGCTGATAACTAACGCCCGAATAAAAACGTTTTGATGCTGTACAGATTACGCATATCGTGTCGTTTGCATTGACCTGACCAGTACTTTGTCTTTGCATAGCAATGTCCTGTGCAACTTTTAACATATTTTGATACATTATATAAGATCCCTCCTTATGCATTATAATCTACACAGCTTTATTTTATACGGTTTACGCACTGTGCAGTCCTTACAAATGCATTATAACACCGTGAAACTATTTTGTCAATGTTTTTGGCTTTAGAGATTAAGTATATCCACGAGATGCTTTTTATAATTAACTAAAATACCGACTATCATTTTTCGGCATCTTTTGGGCAGGTTTTTACAAAGATATTAACAATAAACGAGCAAAACAACCAAATTCTAACTTTGTCCATTGGTAATACTGCATATTTTCTAAATTTATTGTTAATTTTGATTTTAAATAGTATATCGCCCTTATAAAGTGTTATAATCAAAAAACGGGAAGCCGAAGCCTCCCGTTTTCAGACGAACCTCAATTATTCAGACATATCAACGAAGTTGATCTGTCCAACCATTGCTACACCGTCAGAGTTAGTCATTTCCTTGAGGATAGTGATAACAGCTGCGTCGATATCAATAGTCTTCTTGATAGATGATATCTTGAAGTTAGGATAGAGTGTACCGATACCCTGAATTGTCTCAGGCTCGATAAGCTGCTTGAGAGCCTTGTCTATGTCTGCAAGAACATCATTGTTTCTTGGCATACCATTTTCAGATCTTATTGCTACTACAAATTCATCTGAACCTGTACGGTATACCTGACCGTTTTTGAATGTATCTTTAAGAGTCTGAGCTGTACGAACGAGGAGAGCATCACCAGTATCACTGCCGTATGCAGTATTGATATTGCTGAATTCCATGATATTGAACATAGCGAAGTAGTAAGGATTTGTCTTACCGTCTGTGATGTTCATAAGGTCAGTAGCAAGCTTGATACGGTTGCCGACATCAGTAAGAACGTCGCCGAACATGGCTGTGTTAAGTGACTTCTTAGTCTCGTTGAACTGTTCAACGGATGAGAGGAGCTTACGCTTAACCTGATCCTGTCTCTTGTTGAGGTATGTAAAGAGAAGCATCATAGCGAGAAGAAGTGCTGAGAATACGATGAGGAACATTCTCATAGCGTATGCAAGGGTATAAACTTCTTTTCGTGTATCGTTCATCATGAGCAGCCAGTGGTACTGTGGGATGTAGTATGAAGAACCAACGAACTTGCCGTCAGGACGGTTGAACTCGTATGTTTCAGCTTCAACAGTATTTACCTCTGCGAACTCATCACACTTGCTTACGAGGTCAGGAATTACGAGAGGCTGACATGGGCTTTCAGAATCTTCACTGTCGAATACATAAACACGGTCTTTAACATCGATCATACTGTAGAATGATTTTTCAAGACCAGGAGTCTTCATATTTTCGAGCTTTGTGATAAGAGAATTTGCCTCGATAGCCATACCAACGAAACCTATCGGCTTGCCTGCATCCATAACAGCCTTGTACATAGAGATAACAGGCTCGTTGGAAGAAGGAGAGATAAGAACACCGGATACATATACACTTTTTCCTGCTTCTTCAAGTGCCTTGTGGAGTTCTTCAAGACGATCACCCTCACGGATAACAACGCCTACAGTATTAGGATTTGAGTGAGTAAGTGTCTTTGAATCCCAGTTTGCAATATAAAGACCTTCAACATTCTCAAGTTCTTCAGCAAAAACTGTGTTGTAATACTGAGCAGCCTTTAATGCATCAGCATCATTTTCGTCTTTAAGAAGTTCTGCTACCTGAGGAGCTTTTGAGAATGAATTGAGGAGGGTTTCAGCATTTGCGATGTGGTCGATCGTAAGCTGTGCTCGCTGATCTGTAACAGCGGCGAGGTGCTGCTTAGCATTATCCTTTGCAATATTACTTACACTTGTGGTGATAAATATTGAAAGGATTATCATAAGTACGAACTGTACTACAATAAAGCGGTTGATCGACGTAAATGTAAGGTTTTTCTTTTTACCTTTTGCATTAGTTTTACTCATTATTTATTACGACCTTTCCCTAAAAATTACTTTTTACCAAAAAGACTGCCAAAGAAGCCCTTTTTGTTCTTGGTTTCACCTTCTAATTCTTCAAGAAGTTCTCTGTCTTCCTCGCTGTCTTCCTGATTTGATGCAGCCATGAGACTGCTGAGCTTGCTGTTAAGGAGATCACCGTTTGATCTGCCGGTAATTACCACGGATGAAGCAGGCATAGAGTTTCTTAAACCTCTTGGCTGCGGAACAGGATTATATCCCAGTGGATTCTGAGAAAGTACCTCCTGGAAAGAAACAGCTCTGTCAGGCATACTTACAACAGCACTGTTATTCATAGGATTCATGGAAATTATCATGCTTATGCAGTTGAAACAAGGAAGCATAGCAACTCTGCTTGAAGCATCAACAAGAATGATGCTGTCAACAGCATTCTCCCCAAAGCTCTGCATATTTCTTACTGCCTCGATCTCAGCATGAACGTCATTCATACTTACGCCGTTAAAAAGTCTGCCTGATCTTGTGTAAATAACACAGACTGTTGTATTCGGCTCAATGAATCCTCGGCTTGCTGCAACGGAGTTGACAACTTCCATTGCTGCACTGTAGATTTGATTGAATTCGATCAAAAAAATCGCTCCTTTCATAGTATAATTTGCACATGGATGTTGAGAGGGTATTGTGTAATTTTCATTATGCTATCACCAATTATACTACTTTCATCACAAAATAGCTATACAAATATTAACCAACTTTGCTGTTAATATATTGGTACTTTATACAAAAAACTCGTATTTTTGAACTAAATGTGAAAAAAATACCCACAAAAGCTTATATAAGTTAATTATTTTCGCTATAAAAATGCATCATTTTTTAATTATGTATATACCCCTATCGCATTTCCACCATATCAAATTACACGATTTATCAACATATTTTCAACAAGTTTTGGAATCAATATAAAATTCATATCTTAGCTTTTAAAGAAAAGTCAATTATTTCATTTTTAGCTAATACAAAACGTTTATTTAAGCTATAATTATACATGATAATTGATATAATTTATGCTGTTCATCTTTACAGTACATTAATAATTATGGTATAATATTAAAAGCTTAAAATTTGGAGGATCACAATGAGCATACTTAATGTTGAACACGTTACGCACGGCTTCGGTGCGAGACAAATTCTTAACGACGCTTCCTTCCGCCTCCTCAAAGGCGAACACGTCGGACTCGTCGGCGCAAACGGCGAAGGAAAGTCCACTTTTCTCAATATCATCATGGGAAAGCTCCAGCCGGACGAAGGAAAGGTCGAATGGTGCAGACATATCACTACAGGCTACCTTGACCAGTACAGCACTCTCGAAAAAGGAAAGTCTATCCGTGATGTACTGCGAAGTGCTTTCGACAAACTTGCCGAGCTTGAAGCCGAAATGCTAGCACTTTACGATAAAATGTCCGACTGCTCTGATGAGGAGATGACTCAGCTTATGGAGGATGTGGGCGAGATACAGAATATTCTCGACTACAGTGGCTTCTATACCATTGACGCTAAAATCTCAGAGTACGCCAACGGTCTCGGACTTAATGAGATAGGTCTCGACAGAGACGTTACCGAGCTTTCAGGCGGTCAGAGAGCAAAAGTCCTTCTCGCAAAGGTACTTCTTGAAAATCCGATGATACTTATTCTCGATGAGCCTACAAACTTCCTTGACGAGAACCACATTGCATGGCTCCAGAACTTCCTTCAGAACTACGAGAATGCGTTTATTCTCGTTTCACATGACGTTCCGTTCATGAACTC
>DEBW01000119.1:28731-31025 GCA_002348905.1 Ruminococcus flavefaciens
AACTACGAAGACTTCAAGAGAATGTACGAACTCAAGAAGCGCCAGACTGAACAGGCTTATGAAAAGCAGCAGAAGGAAATCGCTCATCTTCAGGAATTTATCGCGAAGAACAAGGCTCGTGCTGCTACTGCTACTTTGGCACGTTCACGTCAGTAAAAGCTTGAGGGCATGGAGATAATCACCATCGAAAAGGAAAAGATCAAGCCTTCCTTCTCGTTTAAGTCTGCAAGAACACCTGGTAAGGTCGTTATTGAAGGCAAAGACATTATAATCGGATATGACGAACCGCTCACACGCGCTGTTGATTTCCAGGTAGAAAGAAATCAGAAGATTGCCATAAAGGGTGTCAACGGTCTCGGAAAATCTACTCTTATCAAAACCATGCTCGGCATCTTAAAACCGATCCAGGGTACGGTTGAACACGACCAGTTCGTTCAGTACGGATACTTCCAGCAGGAGGAATCCGCTTCTGACAAAACTGCTCTTCAGGAGATCTGGGATGAGTTTCCTGCCATGACAAATGCCGAAGTACGTGCCGCTCTTGCAAAGTGCGGACTTACAAATGAACACATCACTTCTCAGATGCGTGTTCTCTCCGGCGGTGAAAACGCAAAGGTACGTCTGTGCCGTCTCATGCTCAGAGAATTCAATCTTCTCGTTCTCGACGAACCGACCAACCACCTTGACGTTGACGCAAAGGAATCGCTCCGTGATGCACTTGCAAAGTTCAAGGGTACAGTTATCCTCGTAAGCCACGAACCTGAATTCTACGAAGGTGTTGTGACAGACATCTGGAACCTCGAAAACTGGACTACAAAGATAATATGATCTGAATTTCTGCAGAAACACTGATCAAACCGGAAATCCGGCTTCGCCGGATTTCCGGAAAAGGGATTTGCGGGGCTCGTCCCGGATCCCCACTCTGATTCATAAATGAATCAGAGTTTCACTAAAAAAACCTCCGTAATACGTGAACTGATCAGCCGTTTTACGGAGGTTTTTATTATTTATCAGTGTTTATATGGTCACTTGTTCCTTTCAAGCGGATCGTTGATGATACCGGCGAAAAGCGGTGTGCCGTTCTGATCGGAAATATAGTAGAAGAACGGTCTGTCAAGTTCGAAGTAAACAGGTTCCGAAGGATCAGGAGCTGCTGAAGTAGCTGCTATACTTATGAGAGTATATGCTGCCGCTTCACAGCCTTCCTCGTCGATAGTTACCTTTGCTTCGTGAGTGATTTCATCGATAACTGCGCCGCCAATACCGTTATTCTCATAATCAATAACACCGCTGAAATCGGCATTATCCTTGTCGAATGCTGAATTTATTCCGATAGTTTTGGCAGCCTCAATAAGATCAAACTTTGAAGCCACATCAAACTTAGGTACTGAAAAAACAGTTTTCCGGGTCTCATACTTGATTTCATCTCCGTAGATCTCATTAATTGTTTCACTGTCAGCAATGAGATCATCAATGCTGACACCCTCGTCAGGAAGGATGAAATTCATTCTGAATCCGTCGTCCATCTGTTCATAGCATTTCATATATTTATCTGCGAAAGCGACCTGTTTGTAATCAGCTTCATATCCCATGAAATCACATGTTATCTTGCTGCCGTCCTTCAGGGTAAATTCATCAGGAGAAGCCTTTCCGAATTTACTGCTCCATGTTTCCTTGAAAGTTACAGTATTTATGATCTTCATAATATCCAGCTTCGGATCGACTTTGATTTTCGGAGTGAACTTTCCGGAAGTATTTTTGTTTATCCACATTGATATCTCATCCGGAACAGCCGGATCTGAGAAATCTCTGCCGAATGCAACAGCGTAATATTTGTCAGCCAGAGTGTCAAGAGTATCCTGCTCAAGCTTCCACTTATTATTGAACCAGATCGAGTTCGCGATCTTGCAGAATGCAGTGTAATCATCAAAATAAAGTGAATTGAACAGTGAAGCATTTTCTTTTCTGAGATCATCCATATCTTCTGCACCAAGTGCTTCTGTAAATTCATTCTGTGTTGTTCCTGATGCACACTCTGCAGCCATGGAAAGAGCCATATAGTAACTCAGCGGAGAGTAAACCGTATTCTCCGGCCCGTTTGTGTCTTCAGTATCAAGAAGCACGGCTGCTGCTGAATTCGCGGCAAATTTCATATATCCGTCAGCTTCCGGCTCGGCTGTCTCTCTTTTGAATTTCTTAAGGTCAGGTGCTGCAAGGGCACCGTCAACAGATGCTCCAAGAACAGAAGTTCTCGGTTCCAGAATCTCGTTCTTAATAAGGATAAAGTCACGGAT
>DEBW01000119.1:31156-31653 GCA_002348905.1 Ruminococcus flavefaciens
CCATATTCAAACTTATTCTCATATTTATCAGCATATTTTTCCGCAATGGATCCGCTGTGACCGCGCACGATCACATCAGGAGCAAAACGCTGATCTTCAAGCTTTGTAACACTGTCAGCAATTGCAACAGACTTAGCTTCGTTATCAAGCATCAGTGCATCTTTCTCAATATTCATAATCCCGTCAGGAATAATAACTGCTGACGATCCTCTGGCATCAACACAGCCTGTATCAAGATTAAATATACGGCTTTCATCATAATTTTCGCGGTACCATTCCGGTTCACTGTCCTCCGATTTAAACACAGTCGGAACGATAAATGTTTCCGGATTATTCTTTGCAGTTATTCTACGGGCTGTATTGTATTTACAGTACTTGTTGTCGATCATTATGTACTGATATCCCATTTCGTCAATCAGCACGTCATATTCCCTGGTGTCTGAAGCCGCAGCCTTTACCTTTACTGTTTCAGTTTCTGAAAACATACCAACTGCTCC
>DEBW01000095.1:0-981 GCA_002348905.1 Ruminococcus flavefaciens
ACCGAGTGTTGCGATAATAGCGCCGAGAACACCGCCAGTTCTCATTCCTACAAATGTAGCCATATTTACAGCAAGCGGCCCCGGTGTGCTTTCGCTCAGAGCGACGAAATCCACAAGCTCCTCCCCGGTCAGCCAGCCCTGTCGCTCTGCTTCTGCCTGTATCATTGCGATCATAGCGTATCCGCCGCCGAATGTGAAAGCTCCGATTTTCAGAAATGAAAGGAACAGCTTAATCAGCACCATTGCTTTGCTCCTTTCTTTTCAAAAGCGACCAAATCAAGCCAAACAAGCCGCAGCCGATAATGACAAAAACAGCATCAATTTCCAGAAAAGCAGTCAGTACAAGTGAGAGTCCTATGATTGCATAGGAAAATGGTTTCTTTTTCTTCTTCACCTGATTAAACATCATCCACAGTGCCTTCAGTATCAGTGCAAGTACGGCTGCTCTTATACCCATAAAAGCATAACGGACTGCTCTGATGCTTTGAAACTGCGTCAATATTAGGGAGATAAGCGAAATGATAAGAAAAGATGGCAGAACCACGCCGAGCGTTGCCATACACGCACCGGAAAAGCCTGCTGTTTTATAGCCGACAAATGTTGCGGCATTGATAGCGATCGGTCCCGGTGTTGATTCGGAGATCGCAACAATATCGGAAATATCCTTTTCACCCAGCCATTTTTTGTTTTCGCATACTTCTTTCTGAATCAGCGGTATCATCGCATAACCGCCGCCAAAGGTAAAAGCCCCGATCTTCATAAAGGTCAGGAACAATTCAAGATTCTTATTCACTATATCACTCCTACAGAAAAATTATACCAAATGAATTAATATCCGTCAATATCCGGAAATGCAGAATTATACTTGACATAAGTCAATAAATATGTTATAATCGACATAAGTCAGAAAGGAGATGCTAATATGCCAAGACCTCAGAAATCACGCCGTATCTGCTGTTATCCCGATTACTGGAGCTTTGC
>DEBW01000095.1:1048-2503 GCA_002348905.1 Ruminococcus flavefaciens
GAGTTTGAAACGATACGTCTGATAGATTATCAGTCAAAGACGCAGGAGGAGTGCGCCCATGATATGAACGTTGCAAGAACGACCGTCACGGCAATCTATGATACCGCAAGAAAAAAACTTGCTCAGGCTTTGGTCGAGGGCAGACGCATCGTCATTTCAGGCGGAAATTATACTCTTGACAACACTATCTCAGAGGAGATAACTCAGAAAGGAAGCACAATTATGAGAATTGCAGTAACTTATGAAAACGGACAGATCTTTCAGCACTTCGGCAGAACAGAGCAGTTCAAGCTTTACGATGTTGCCGATGGCAAGATAATAAACGAGCAGGTAGTTGGAACAATGGGCGCAGGACATGGTGCGCTTGCAGGATTCCTGAAAAACGCTCAGGCTGACGTTCTTATCTGCGGAGGTATCGGCGGAGGCGCACAGATGGCTATGCAGGAGGCAGGCATCGCTCTCTACGGCGGCAATATGGGAAGCGCTGACGAGGCGGTTGCTGCTTTTCTCTCACAGACTCTTGAACAGAACGAGAATCCTACCTGTGACCACCATGCTCACGAGCACGGTGAGGAACATTCCTGCGGAGATCACGGTTGCGGCAGTCATAGCTGCGGTAATCACTGATGAGAATTGTAACCCTTGTAGAGAATACCTGCGGACATGAAGACTGTATTGCAGAGCATGGACTCAGCATCTATATTGAGACTGAGAATCATAAGCTCCTGCTCGATACAGGACAGACTGACGCTGTTGTGAAGAATGCGGAAGTTCTCGGTATAGACCTGTCCGCAGTGGATACTGTGGTACTCAGTCACGGACACTATGACCACTCGGGAGGTATTCTGCCATTTTCCGAGATAAACCATACTGCACAGATAATTATGCAGAGGTCGGCTGCCGAGCCCCACTTCAACGGCGATCGCTACATCGGCATCGACAAGGCTATTCCTGACTTGCCAAATGTACGGCTGATCGAGGGTGATGTTCAGCTTGACGATGAGCTGTTCCTGTTCAGTGGTATTACAGGCAGGCGGTGCTATCCGCAGGGAAACAAAAAGCTGTCATGTATGAGAAAAGGCAAAAAAGTGTCTGATGATTTCATTCACGAGCAGTTCCTTGTCATAAAGCAGAACGGCAAACGCTGGCTTCTGTCCGGTTGCGCTCATAACGGTATACTCAATATCCTTGACAGATACAAGGAACTGTTTGACAGTATCCCTGACTATGTTATCACAGGATTTCACATGATGAAGCGTGAGGGTGAGCATACCGAAGAAGAAAAAGCTGTTATCATTCAGACGGCGCAGGAGCTTGCAAAGATGAACACTGTATTTTACAGCGGACATTGCACGGGCATACCTGCATTTGAGATGATGAAGGTAATAATGGGCGACAAGCTCATAGCCCTGCACAGCGGTGAAACAGTCATATAACAAGAATTCCGTGAGCGAA
>DEBW01000095.1:2557-4249 GCA_002348905.1 Ruminococcus flavefaciens
ATAACAAGAATTCCGTGAGCGAAAACAACTCACGGAATTTTTTATCATTATACACTGTCCTATGTGGCATATCAATGTGCCTGAGTTGCATTATTTCAGAGATATATCATTCGCCCTTGCAAATGCCCTTAGCTCACGTTCAATATAATCAGTACGTTCAGAAGCAGGCATACCCGCAGTTTCACTGTCAGCCTTATCCAGTATCACCTGCATATCATCGACAGAAAGCAGATCCATAGCGGTGCAGTAAAATACTTGCCTTTTTCCGTCATCATAGGCTTCAAGCAGTCTGTTCAGAAGTTTGACCTTTTCTCGTTGTTCAGCTCTGTACGCATCTATCCCGATCTCCTCTGCTCTTTGCATATCCTTTCGCTGATTACGATGCAGAACAAGCGTATCATAGCTGTCAAAGCCGTCATAGTGCTTGCAGGGATATTCAGGACATTCAAAGCAGTACTTTAAATTTCCGTGCTTAACACTGCACGGTGCCATCGGACATTGTGCGGCACAAAAGCTGTCCTTGAAGCAGCCGTTGCATTTACCCTTCAAGCGTTATCCGTTGAGACCGCAGTTCAGTCCGCAGAGTGAAAAAAGTTCATCCGTTCTTTCAAAGTTTTCTATACTCATAGCGACCTCTTATTCTGACGTATGGCGGCGAGTCTGTCTATATCACCGTGTTCTATCTCATGCTCCAATGCTTTTATGATGCTGTCCTTTCTCCGAGAGAAGTTTTGTGCCATATCCTTTGCATCTGTGATCAGGGTGAACCATCAGTTTTCCGATATAAACCGTTCCATTCTTTTCAGTAGCACGGACTGAACAGATGATAGAACCATTTTTATCTGTCAATTTCAATATGATACCATTATTGAACTCCTCAATGACCTCATCTACGGTCTGCTTCAACGTAGGAATATCTTTGCTACCAAACAGTTCAGCTTCACTCTAGTAAGCGAGATATTGTAAGTTCAATATTTCCTGCAAATCTTTGTATTCAGCACGTTTTATCATAGCTCTGCTCCCATCAGTATGACCTCAGTTTCCTTTTTGAAGCCGTATTTTGCGTAAAACTTAGGCAGAACACCCTCTCCGGCGGTTATCAGATGGACACCCACCATACCCTGTGCCTTAATATCCGCAAGGCACTTTTCAAGCAGTTCCTTTGCGATACCTCTGCGCTGATATTCGGAATCAACAGCAAGGTCATTGATCTCAAAAGTCCTGCCGTAATGAAACAACATTGATGTTCCGAGGATAAAACCGACAACCTTACCATCAAGGACATATTCAAGACCGTAAGATTGCTTTGACTCCATCAATTCCTGAACGTGAATGACCGCATCTTCGGGATTCCACGGATCGTTCCACGGCTCTCCTGAGAATGCTTTTGCATATATGTCACCATAGCGCATGACGTGCTCCATTGTGATTGGCTGAATGTTTTCTATGCTCATGATCGTTCTCCTATGTGTTTGGGTATCTGCGGGCATCCCCGCACATTCTTACAATAACAATTATACCATAGCCGGAGCTGATTTTCAATCGAATATTTGAAAAATCGGGATTATATACTTCACCTGATAATAGACGAACCCTCTCAAAGAAGTTTTATTGCTTCTTATGAGAGGGAGGTATATTCATCATGTTAAATTTTTGATAGATTCAATCGTTTTTCTCAATGTCCTGCCAATT
>DEBW01000143.1:0-4783 GCA_002348905.1 Ruminococcus flavefaciens
GCTCTGCACCAGCCGCGCAGTATTGCCTTTTTTTCTCATACTGCCGACAAGTATTATTATGTTGCTCATTTCAGCCCCCACTAATCTCAAAACTTATATGCATATTAT
The DNA here is from genome assembly GCA_002348905.1 of Ruminococcus flavefaciens. Classification (GTDB taxonomy): domain Bacteria; phylum Bacillota; class Clostridia; order Oscillospirales; family Ruminococcaceae; genus Ruminococcus; species Ruminococcus flavefaciens_O. The sequence goes on from DEBW01000143.1 coordinate 109, forward strand.
AGCACATTACGGATAGTATGTAAATATAAAAAACAGAAACGCCAACGAGTGCCATTTGCCTTATATGGAGAATAAATTCAAATGATAAAAGCTTTAGAGTTTGCCTTGTGAATCCCACTGCTGAATAGTGAGTGTGTCATTTGGAGTAATGCCATCAACGTCGTCAACATCTGCATTTAGCTTACCTTGTTCCGTGAGTTCATATTTGTCACGGTTACCGATGAACTGGAGAATTGTTACAGCATCAGCAACTGTAGTTCTGCCCACTTACCGTTAACAGGTTCTATTTCCCAATCAGACGGATATCCAAATTCATCAGGTGTGATCTCTTCTGATAGCGCTGTATTGATATTTACATAGAATGTGAAATAGGGATATGCTTCATCTTTGATGAATTTCTTATAAGCGCCATAATCAGGCGAACAATAATTATTGCCTGTGTAAAAAGCGGGATGAGTATTCAGATAATTCTCGAATTTTACTGAGTCATCTATTGCATCATCATCGAAACTACATTCAACCAATTCATCTTTTTTAACGCATAGAATGTTCCGAAAGTCGTGTTAAGAGAAAGAAACTCTTAATTTTTTACCATAATCGTGCTGCCAGTGAGCAGTATCACAGTGAGATGAAAACAAATATGGTAATCGAACATCTGCAAAACGGCAAATTTGAAGCCAACGCACTGATTCTGATTGGAGGACATCTGACAGATCAGGTTTTATTATGTTCGATTTTCTTCTTTCTGAATACGGCAGGCGTAACACCGGTTTTTTCACGGAAAAGCTTCACGAAGTGTGACACGCTGCCGTATCCGCAGGTCTCGGCTATGTCCTCTATTCTGGAGTCAGTCATGGTCAGAAGTTCGCAGCTGCGTTGTATGCGGCTGTCGATAATGTCCTGCATCATGGTCGAGCCGAAAGCTGTAATGTAAAGGTGCTGGAAGCGAGATCGGCTGATACCAAGCTCATCAGCGAAGAAGTCAGCATTCCACTCCTGTTCAGGCCAGCGGAATATGGATTCACGTATCCATAAAAGGCTGTGCATATACTTGGTCTCCGTAAGAAAGGAATCACTGTAATGGAATATCATCTGGTCGTTGAATTTGTATAGTATCATGCGCAGATACAACGAGACTATCTCATTGCGATTTTGATGCGCGGAGTAGAATTCAAAGCATATATTTCGCATGATAGCGGAAGCAGCGTTCACATCTCCGATATGGACAGGCTTGTTAAGAGGTATATCAAGTTCCTTGAAGAGTCTCATGTCCTCCTCGTCGGGGAAAAAGTGGAGCCAGTCGTCGATATACTTGCCGCCGTCAGCGGAGTATTTCAGCGGCGCATGGAGCGGGAAAATGATATAAGAGCCTGCTTTTGTGTGTATCTCCTCGCCGTCAATACAGAAAACAGCAGGAGTTTTCACTATGAGCAGCAGCCAGTCGCCCGAACCGTCTGGACGGTCTACTGCGAATCGTTCGTCATGTATATGATGATATCCTACGCACAGACATTTCATTTTCATCACCTCTGTACTAATTTTATCATAATTATGGTAGAAAAGTCAACGAAAATATTGCATTTCTGCTATTATCGTAGCACAAATCCGCATTTACTTTTTCAACAGTCTGCGATAGAATAATAATCAGAAGAAGACGCTTCTACCAGAAGGAGGTGCGGAATATGACAGCTAAAGGCAGATTCGGGCTTGTGATACCTGAAATAAACAGTTCTCTTGACCGTGATTTCGTCGAGGGAGTCTATGCTCAAGCAAATGAGCTCGGATATGACGTCATAGTTTATACAGGTTTATACAACTGCCTGCGCGAATATCGCTATGATTCGTATATTTCAGGTCTTGAGAATATATATACGCTCATATGTATGCACAGGCTTGACGGTATCATCTTCGCTGAAGAACGCTTTCATACGCAGGATGTTATCGACAAGATAAACGGCTACCTCAGACAGACAGATACGCCCTGTCTTATCCTCGGGGGCAATTCTCCCAATACCAATATAATGAACGCTGATGAATACGGCAGTATGTACAGGATAACACGGCATATGACCGACGAGCACGGGTGCAGGAAGCTTTACTGTCTCGCAGGTGTCCCCGTCCATCGTTCGTCTGAGGAAAGACTGAGAGGCTTCAAGGACGCATGCACGGACTGCGGCATAAGCGTTTCGGAGAGCGATATCCGATATGGCTGGTTCTGGAAGGATATTCCTGCGCAGCTCGGTCGTGAAATTGCTGACGGAACTGTCGGATGTCCGGACGCTGTAATCTGCTGCAGCGACGTCATGGCTGCCGCACTGATAGATAGCCTGAAACAAAATGGGATAAGAGTGCCCGAGGATGTGAAGGTCACTGGCTTTGACGGCGGCTGGGACAGCCTGATATGCCAGCCTTCCGTGACAACGATAGCGGGACGTGACAAACAGTTCGGCGCAGATGCAGTATGCCGTCTTTACGCAATGACAGCAGGCATCATGCCAAAGCAGGAGCTTTTCGGACAAAGCATACGCTTCGGAAGAAGCTGCGGCTGCTGCAAGGAATCGACACTGGAACCACATCTCATAGAAATGATAATGATGAACCGTGAGAAGCGGACTTTCATTGCGACCGACTTTATCCACCGAATGTCCGATGCACAGTCCGTATCCGAGCTGTCAGAGCATATCGATGAGGTGTGTCACATCTTCAAGGGAGTGAAATGGCTCGATGTCTGCCTTTGCAGCGACTGGCAGGGCGATATGAACAATCCCGACGATTTCAGGCAGTACGGCTATTCTGACGAGATGTTTATGCTGCTTTCAAGGCGGGAGGATAACAACGGAAAAGCTTTCTTCAGCTTCCCGACAGCACAGGTCTTGCCCGCACTCTGCGAACCGCATGAGCCGCATCTTATAATGCTCACCTCACTGCACTGCGGCGGTCAGATATTCGGATACACTGCGACCGCATATACCAAATGCAGCTATATCACCGCTGATGAGTATTATGTCAGCTGGTGCGATTCCGTGGCAAACGGAGTCAAGAGCCTGCAAAAGAGACTGTTTGAGCGGTACTTCAGCAAGCAGCTCGAGAAGCTCTCAGATACCGACCCGGTCACCGGCATATTCAACAGGCGTGGATTCATTATTCACATCCCCGAGATGCTTAATCAGTACAACAACGAGGGCAGAAAAAGCTACTTGCTTCTTATCACATACTACCCCGAAAAAATCGGTGCGGTAGATCCGAGATCTGCTATGGACGGTATCCTCACTGAGCTTTGTATACACCGGCTGTGTGCGAGAATAGGTGAGAACACCTACGCCGTGATGATTCCGTCTGAGGATGCAGACGGAATAGTCAACACCTCCGAAAATCTTATAGCGGCAGTTGAATCAGCTCTGCTTGACAGATTCGGAGATATAAGGCTGCCAGAGTTTGTCACTTGCACCGCAGTTTTTGGTTCTTCGGAAAGTTCGGAGATAGAGCGGGTGGTCGATGAGGCTGTGCAGTTCCTGACAGACAGAAAAAAAGCCGCAGAGAGCAATTTCACTGATTACAGAGAGCTTATCTATCGTCTCAGGCGGAACATAGTCTCACAGCCTCAGAGAGACTGGGAAATCGAGAACATCTCCCATGATATAGGGATAAGCAAAAGTCACCTGCAAAGGCTGTACAAGCAGCTTTTCTCAACCAGCATCAAGGACGATGTGATAACTTCGAGGATAAAGCGTGCAATGCAGCTGCTTGAACACACGGATATGCGTATCGCCGAGATAGCAGAGCAGTGCGGCTATAACAACGAGAACCACTTCATGCGGCAGTTCAAGGAGAAAACATGCATGACTGCTGCACAGTTCAGACGTGAAAAACGGTCGTTGACACTGTGAGGAATGCTTCAAAATGTCATAAATAGTACGCAAAATGTCACTCCAATCCGTGGCCCGATGTGTTATAGTAAATTCAGACGATTCTTTTACAGGAGGTTGGGAAATATGAAAAAAATAATCTCATCAGTTCTCGCGGCAGCGATAACTTTCAGCAGTTTTGCGGCAGTAAGACCCGGTATGTTCAGACCGGACAGTGCGTATAACGAGGCTTATGCCGCAGATTCATTCTTCGGGGGAGCCAATCCCGTGATAAGCAGGGGAGTTCCTGCATACTCAGGAAAGTCTGACAGTGCATCTTCGGGTAATGATGAGCACTACTTCACGTCTTGGAATTCATCCTCGGGAGACTACCTTGCATATGATTTGTCGGGGGTACCGCAGGATAAGCGAAAAAAGGTACTTGCGGCATGGTATAATCTCAGCAGCTATGACAATCTCGGTGCATATGCAAGCAGAAATGCTGAGCCGATTGACTACACAATAGAAGTCAACAAAGCTCAGGGCGGAAGCTATCCCTCATCGGGCTGGGAAGTTGTCGAGACTGTCGAGGGAAACGGTCTGAGTTCACGTCAGCACATTGTTGATATGGACGGCTACAACTGGATACGCATGAATATCACCAAGGCTTACGGCGATAAGGTAACGCTCAATCTTGACATTCACGACGCTTCACAAGGCGTGTTTGACAGCTGGATATTCTTCGGTGATTCCATAACGGCAGGCGGCATGGTCAATGCATACGGAACGAGCTATGCAAGCTATGTCAACCAGATAGACAGCCGATTCTT
>DEBW01000143.1:4847-6024 GCA_002348905.1 Ruminococcus flavefaciens
CGGAATTACAAGTAAAGACGGCAAAGAGCACATCGACAAGTGGCTAAGCGGCAGTCCAGTTCATTTTGTGAGCATAGCTTATGGTACAAACGACTGCTGTGGTAATCCCAACAATGTGCAGAGCTATTACAGCAACACAAAGTATATGATAGACACGATACTCAAGGCAGACAAAGTACCCGTACTGCCGAAGATACCTTCTTCAACGAACAATGACGTTGGTAATAACGTCGGTTACTACAATGCAATGGTGGACAAGCTCTACGATGAATACGGAGACCAACTCGTTCACGGTCCTGATTTCGACGAATTCTTCAGGAAAAACTCCTGGGGACTCAGTGCAGACGGCGTTCATCCGAACTCCGAGGGATACGAGGCAATGAAGAAGCTGTGGGCGGAAACTATGTACGAGAATGTGTACAAGAAAATAGGCACTCAGACGCCCGAACTCGTCGAGGGCGACGTTAACGGCGACGGAGAGTTCTCTGCGGCAGACCTCGTAACTTTGCAGAAGTACCTGCTCGGCTGCAAAAATTCAGAACTCAGAAACTGGCAGGCTGGCGACCTCTGTGAGGACGGAAGGATAGACGCCTTTGATCTCGTTGCAATGAGAAAGCTTATCATCTCCAAGGATGAGCCTCAGACTCCCGATACTCCGCACGTTGAGTTTATGGCTGTATACGAAGCCGAGAACGCAAAGCTCTCAGGCGCAAACACTATAATTGCGGATCATGGAGCTTCGGGCGGCAAGGCGGTTGGAAACTTTGCCGACAACAGCGATAACCTCACATTTACAATAGAAATACCTACAGCTGGAAGCTACTGCCTGACTTTCACATCAAAGGGACTTGGCGGAAACAAATATAATGAGATACTTGTAGATAACGAGAACGTCGGCGGATTCGACAGCGTAGGAGCCAAGTTCACTGATACAGCGCTTCGCCACATAATGCTCAAGGCAGGCAAGCACACGGTCTCTGTGAAGAAGTCATGGGGGTGGATAACTATGGATAAGCTGACTGTCACCGAGGACGAGGATATCTCTGCGAATGTATACAAGGTGGAGAAGAAGCTTATCAATCCAAATGCTGACGACAACGCAAGGGAACTTTTCAGCTACCTATGCGATTCATACGGCAAGTCTACTCTCGCGGGTCAGGTCTGCAATGACGGTATG
>DEBW01000143.1:6066-10346 GCA_002348905.1 Ruminococcus flavefaciens
GAAAATATCCCGCTATTGTGGGACTTGACATGATGGACTATTGCCCTTCGCGTCAGGTTAAGGGAGCAAGGTCCAACGCTGTTGAGACTGCTATAGACTTTCACAAGCATGGTGGTATCGCAACATTCTGCTGGCACTGGAATGCACCTGATAAGTACATGAAGCCGGGCGACACCGAACAGGGAACTCCGCGCTGGTGGGGAGGCTTCAACACCTCGAACACAAACTTTGATATTGCCGCTGTTATGGACGGACGTGACCCTGAGGGCAAAGCTCTCATTGATGCTGACATCGCCGAGATAGCAAAGCAGCTCAACCGTATGCGCGACGCAGGAGTCCCCGTACTGTGGAGACCTCTGCACGAGGCATCAGGCGGCTGGTTCTGGTGGGGGATGGATGCCGAGGCCTGCAACGAGCTCTGGCGCGTGATGTACCGCCGCTTCCAGGAGAAGGGACTGGACAACCTCATCTGGGTGTGGACGTCCGCTGCGGCGTGGAATAAACCCTACAGCGACGGCTACTACTGGTATCCCGGCGACGAGTACGTTGACGTCATCGGCGAGGATATCTACGCAGGCGAACGCAGCTACGGCGCTCAGAACGCGAAGTTCTCTGAGCTGCTCGAATATCCGGATACAAACAAGCTCATTGCCCTGACCGAGAACGGTACTGTTTTTGATATCGACAACGTAGTTGCGGCAAATTCGCACTGGTCGTGGTTTGGAACATGGTGCGGAGACTTCGTAGTCAGAAACGGCAGATACAACGAAGCCTACACTGAAAAAAACGTCATGAGCAAGACCTACAACAGCGAGTACGTCATCACTCTCGACGAGCTGCCATGGTATAAGAAGTAAGCGAAGCAAATTATCAAGTGGTTACAGAGCATCCGGGTATCTGCACAACCGCCCGGATACTGAAGTAATAAATGGCTGAACATCGGATATCAGCCAAAACATATTCCTTTTATCCGAAAGTATTTGTAAGGGACAAATCAGAAAAAGAAAGCGTATCGGCAAGGCAAGCAGCATGATGTCGATAAGCTTTCTTTTATTCTCCGCAGATATGATTCAAAATGTGTGCTTTTGGATTCGTTATGTCATTGTTTTCGTTCACAGTTTGTTCTAAAATAGAATTACAGGGAAACACGCATCTTCAGAGAGGTGAATGATTATGAAAACAAGAAAAATAATGGCATATGTGGCTTCTGCTATTTTGGCGGCAGGCATTGTTCCCGCAGGTATCGGTGCGATGCCTGCATCAGCTAAGTACGGCACAGGCAACAGCATCATGGAGCACCTTGACCGCGGCATATATGCGGTCAAAAACGGCAACGGTATGTTCGTCAGCTGGCGCTGGAACGCTGATGACGCAGACAATGCGGAGTTCCGCCTGTACCGCGACGGTCAGCTCGTATACACGAGCAAGGCAGGTACAGGTGCGACGTGCTATCAGGACAATGGCGGAAATGCAAATTCAAAGTACCGTGTAGACACCGTTGTGAACGGCGAGGTGGCAGCATCGGAGGAATGTAAATTCAGGTCCGGTACGAACTATTTCGATATTCCGCTCAGTCAGCCGGGCTCGCAGTATACTCCAAACGATTGCTGCGTGGGAGATGTTGACGGCGACGGTCAGTACGAGATATTTCTGAAGTGGGAGCCCTCGAATGCCAAGGACAACATGTTTGCCGGCTTTACCGGCAACGTGTACATAGACTGCTACCGTCTGGACGCCCCCCGCCTGTGGCGCATCGACCTTGGCCACAACATCCGCGCCGGTGCCCACTACACCCAATTTATGGTCCACGACTTCGACGGTGACGGACGTGCCGAGCTGATGATGAAGACCGCCGACGGCACCACCGACGGCCAGGGCCGCGTGATAGGCGACGGCACCGCCGACTGNNGGCAAGGCACTCGATAACTCGCAGTCGGGCGTGACAGATAACGTCTACATTGACTGTATAACACTCGACGGACGTCGGCTATGGCGCGTGGATATGGGAAAAAATATCCGTGCAGGTCAGCACTACACGCAGATGTGCGTAGCAGATTTCGACTGCGACGGAAAGGCTGAGCTCATTACCAAGACAGCCGACGGAACAAAGGATGGAAAGGGCAAGGTCATAGGTGACGGCTCAAAGGACTACCGCAACGGAGGCGGCTATATCCTCTCGGGCAATGAATATATGACGCTGTTCGACGGTCAGACAGGCGCTGCTCTTGATACGATAAACTTCCCTGTGCCGCGCGGAAATGTCAGCTTGTGGGGGGACAGCTACGGAAATCGTGTAGATCGTTTCAACAGTGGTATCGCATACCTCGACGGCGTTCACCCGTCAGCGATATACAACCGTGGCTACTATACGCGCATGACTATATCTGCAGTAGATGTTGTAGACAAGAAGCTGTCTGTGCGTTGGATATTCGACTCCAACAACAGCGACTCAAAGGCAGCAGCAGGTCAGGGCAACCACAACCTCATGGTCGGAGACGTTGACGCTGACGGCAGGCAGGAGATATGCATGGGTGACTGTGTTATCGACGATAATGGCAAGCTCCTGTGGTCATCAGGCAAGGGACACGGCGATGCGATGCATCTCGGCGACTTCATTCCTGAGCGCACAGGACTTGAACTCTGGCAGTGTCATGAGCACGGTCCGACTTATGGCGTGACCCTCTTTGACGCTAAGGACGGCAAGGTCATCTTCCACAAGGACGGTGACAAGGACACAGGACGCTGCTGTGCAGACAACGTATTCGCTGGAAACAAAGGTGCGGAATTCTGGGGCGCAAGACCCGCAAAGACTGTTCTTGACCAAAATGGAAACAAGATATCCGGTCTTAGCCTTTCGATGAACTTTCTAATCTACTGGGACGGCGACCTTGAACGTGAGTTGTTCAGTGGAACTGCTATTTCCAAGATGACTTCCACTAGCAAGATAGACTACCTGCTCAATGCTGACGGCTGTGCTTCTAACAACAGCACAAAGGCTGTTCCCTGCATGACTGTTGACCTTTTCGGTGACTGGCGTGAGGAACTTGTAATGCGAACTTCAGATAACAAGAAGCTGCGAATCTGGTGCACTACTTCTCCCACTGACGTCCGCCTGACCACACTTATGCACGATGTTCAGTATCGCTCACAGAACTGCTGTCAGCAGTCGGCGTATAATCAGCCGCCGCATACGAGCTTCTTCCTCGGTACAGGCTACCAGCTTCCTGAGCGTCCCGCTGTCAAAGTCCTTGGCGGCTCAGAGGTCGGGGTAAAGCCATTCGAGATAGCCGACGGCAAGCTTGTGAAGTCGCTCAAAGTCAACGATACAGCCGCACAGTACAACTGGTCGGTCGAGCATGGACTTGCCACAGGCAATGAGGTATTCGGCGACAGGAAGTTCAAATTCACTTCTGTCCCAGAGAAACTCAGGGGAGCTGAATGGATAAGGACAGCGTGCGATTCCAAGAAGTTCACTTCCGACGAGGCGACCTTCACAGCCGCTCAGGATATCACCGTTTTTGTCGGAGTAGATACCCGCGCCGAATCAAATGCAGGCTGGCTCTCGGACTGGACTAAGACTGAGATGACGATGACCGATGACGGCAATCCGAACATCACATACAATGTTTACCGAAAGGACGCAAAGGGCGGTCAACAGGTAGCTCTCGGGGCGATAAATATGGCAACGGCGGTCAATTATGTGGTCGCAGTTACCGAGTACCATGAGCCTAATACCACAACAACTGCGAACAATGCGTCTGTTCATGTCACCCTCCTTGGTGACGTAAATCTGGACGGTTTCGTTACTATCTCAGACTCAGTAGCAATACTTCAGTACATCGCAAACAAGGACAAATACTCACTGACAGATACCGCACGCGCGAATGCCGATGTTTACAACGTCGGCGACGGCATCACAGCAAAGGACGCGCTTGCTATCCAGAAACTCGATTCGGGCATTATCACGTCGCTGCCCGAAACAGAATGAATGACGGCACGGAGGGATGATCATGAAGGCAAAAAAGCTTATATCAGCGCTATTATCAGCATTTGTTTCAATAGGAAGTCTCCTTTCATACTCATTTACAGAAGCAGGCGCTGATTATTCAAGAGTTTCAGTTCACGATCCGTCAATAGTAAAGCTCGAGGAGGGTGGCTACTTCATTATCGGCTCACATTTAGGCGCTGCGAGATCAAACGATATGAAGAACTGGAAGTCTGCTGCTAACTCACACCTCGGCTCAACACAGACCACATTTTTCAGAAACATCTACACCGAT
>DEBW01000143.1:10402-18772 GCA_002348905.1 Ruminococcus flavefaciens
AACACCGATCTTGCTATCCCCGAAAAATGGTCGAACACCACGAACGGATACAATCTTGCGGGCAATATGTGGGCTCCCGACATAATCTACAATAAGGACATGGGTAAATACTGTATGTACCTCAGCGTTAACGGACAGGTGTGGAATTCGTCTGTTGTGCTTTGCACGTCGGATAAAGTTGAGGGACCGTATAGCTATCAGGGGACGATAGTGTATTCGGGCTTTACCAATAATGCTGTTAACAACGTCAAGGATACCGACGTACCCAAGGTGCTTGGCAAAAATCCTGACATAAGCCGCTATCTCAGTAACGGTTCATGGAATGCCTCCTATGGTACTAATGCTATTGATCCGGCTGTATTCTACGACGAGGACGGTAATCTGAGAATGGTATACGGCTCATGGTTCGGCGGCATATATATGCTTGAGCTTGACGAAAAAACAGGACTGCGCGACTATAACGTGAAATATGAAACGATACCCAACGTCTCTGATGCATACATGGGTAAGAAGGCGGCAGGTGGAAATTATGTCTCGGGAGAAGGTCCGTACATCGAGTACATGAAGTCTCCTAACAGCGACAAGGGCTATTATTACCTGTTTGTGTCATATGGATTCTTCAACTCAAACGGCGGTTACAATATGCGTGTTTTCCGCAGCGAAAAGCCGGACGGTCCGTTCGTTGACCAGAATGGCAACAGTGCGGTCTATCCATTTGGAGGCGACAATATCAGCGGCAAAACAGGCGAACGCCTCATGAGCAACTATCAGTGGAGCTGCAATCCAAAGCCATTCAAGGCGCAGGGTCATAACTCCGCCCTCATGGACACGGACGGAAAGCTCTATGTAATATATCACACTAAATTTGACGATAACTGGGGTGCACACGAAGTTCGCATACATCAGTTAATAATGAACGAGGACGGCTGGATAACCGCCGCTCCATACGAATACTCGGGCGAGACCCTCTCGGAGGACGGACACGCGATGTCGGCTGTTACAGGCGACTACGACTTCATCTTCCACACCCTTGACCAGAGATTCGAGAACGAAAAGAGTGCAGATGTTGAAAAGCCGCACACTATCACACTCAACGCAGACGGTACTGTCACAGGATACGTTACAGGAAACTGGCTGATGAAGGACGGCACACCGAATATGACTGTCAGCTTTGGCGGAGTTACATACAAGGGGGCTTTTCTTGTGCAGGCGGACGAATCAGCTGCTCAGACCAAGCGTATGACATTCACGGCTACAGGAAACAATACCTGCATATGGGGCAGCAAGCGCTCCGCATACAATGCGGCTGAGGACATCGTAAAGCCTGTTGTGATACCGGATGGCAGATACACGCTGAAGAATGTCAACAGCGGACGCTATATCGCAGATAAGAACGGAAACATCGTACAGTCTGAAAAGCAAACGTGGAATATCAAAGGCATTGGAAATGGCGAATACACCATTTCCGATAAAAAAGGAAGGTCTCTCACTGTTGAGAACGCCTCTGCAGAAGATGGTGCAAATGTGCTTCTCGCTGACTATACCGGAGGTAAGTCACAGAAGTTCCGGCTGAAGGACAACCACGACGGCTCATATTCCTTCCTGACTCTGTCTTCAAACGGTCTGCGCTGCCTTGACGTATACGAGATAAGCACTGACGACGGCGCAAACATCTGTCAGTGGGAATACTGGAACGGCAGCGGACAACAGTTTATTCTCGAGGAGGAAAAGAAAGTAGAAGGCGATGTCAACGCAGACGGCAGTGTCACAGTTGCTGACCTTGTGCTTATGCAGAAGTATCTGCTCGGAGACAAGTCCGCAGAGCTTGCTGACTGGAAGGCGGGCGACCTGTGCGAAGATGACAGGATAGATGTGTTCGATTTTTGCATACTCAGACGGCTTATTATCTGAAAGTTATCTGTTTTTGAGATATCTTATTCCCATGAAATCGCAGTTTCGTTGTGAAGCTGCGATTTTTGTTATTTGCACAGATCGGAGAAAGATCATTAACAAAATAATGTTGAACGCAGCTGCGCTTTGTGGTATAATTAGTGTATAATCAACGAAAAGCGAGGTGGAACATTGTGAAAAAGCGCATCTGCGTGCTTACAGCAATGCCCGAGTGTATTCACGGACAGCGTATTTTTGAAGGTATTTTCACTCAATGCCAAAAATATGGCTGCGACGTCGCTGTATTTGCTACAATGACAAACCTGATGCACAGTGACCGGGTCTATCAAAAAGGTGAGGAGGTCATATATCAGCTGCCGAATTTTGACCTTTTTGACGGAGTTATCATTGACACCGTCACTTTTGGAGGGGGAGCCATTACAGAGGCACTGGACAAGATAAAAGTGAGGCTGCGGAATGATTGTCATGTACCTGTTGTGACGCTGGAACTCCCTATTGATGGGTGCAAGTGTATCGAGAACGATAATGAACCGATACTCCGTGAGATGTGCCGACATCTTACGGTCAAACACGGAAAACGTGATATATGTATCATTACAGGTCCCAAAGGAAATCCTGTCGCCGACTACAGGCTGGACATATTTTTAGATGAGTTGTCTTTGCTCGGAGTCGCAGTTCACGAGGAGCGGATAATATACGGTGATTTCTGGTACTCATGCGGTGAAAGACTTGCCGATGAGATAGCCGCAGGACGAACAACGCTCGCAGAGGCGTATCTCTGTGCGAGCGACCATATGGCTCTCGGACTTATTGAACGCTTGAAAAAATACGGTTTATCTGTCCCGCACGATACGATAGTCATAGGCTTTGAGGCAACAACAGAGGCTGCGCTGAATGATACTCCGCTGACGTCCTTCGTCCCGAATGATTCGCTGACGGCGGCGAAGGCGGTCGATTACCTTCGCACCATAATTGAACCTGACGCCCGGATTATTCCTTATGAAACTTCCGGAGGAGCATATATCCGTGCGGGAGAGAGCTGTGGCTGCGGCTCTGACCATATCCGCTCGCTTTCGAGATTCCGGGACGTACTGTACTACACGATGAGGAATTATAACCTCGAAACTCGCGGCAACGATATCGACATTGGTCTTCTCATGGAAAACTACGTTTCTGAAAAATTTACAGGTGTAAAAACACCAAAGGAGTGCCTTTCTCAAATTTTGGGCAGCACATACCTTCTGCAGCCGTTCAGTCATTATTTTCTCTGCCTTGCGGACGACTGGGTTACGGACTACTCTTCCGGCGAGGAGCGTTATCCAAAGAAGATGAATCTAATTGCCGAACATTCGGGAGACGCAGGTCCGACATTCTGCTGTGACGACAGAAGTGTGCTATTCGACACTTCGGATATGCTTCCGCACCTGCTGAACAATGATGAAAAAACGTCTGTATTTTACTTTTCTCCTGTTCATTTTGGTGACAAAACATTCGGATATTCCGTTTTGCAGCGTGAACTGACCGATACTCACAAGCTCAATCTTGTTTATCGGAACTGGCTGCGGCTAGTCAACAATTCGCTCGAGATGATGCGCGCAAAGAATCGGTATATGGTACTGTCGACCCACGATGAGATGACGGGCTTGCTGAATCGACGCGGCTTTTATGAAAGACTGGAAAAGGCGATTACAGCCGGCGGAGTGTCTGAACATGATATCGTGATATTGTCAGTTGACCTTGACGGCTTAAAGAAGATAAATGATACCTATGGTCACACCGAGGGCGATACTGCTATCATCACTGTCGGACGTGCGCTCTGCACAGCTTGCGGAAGTGAGGCTGTATGTGCCCGCTTTGGAGGAGACGAATTTGCTGCCGCAGTCATTGTTCATAAGCAGCAGGCAGTAAGCTGGTTCACTCAGTTTTCGGGCTTGTTCAGCCGATTTATAAGCGACTACAATGCCACTTCGGGGAAGCCGTATCAGATCATGGCGAGCGTCGGTTTCTCCACAGAGACGTGCTCGAAAACGATGAATATTGAAGCGCTGATAAACAAAGCCGATTCTCAGATGTACGCAGAAAAGGATGTACATAAGAGAACGAACCAATAACACTGTTTTAAGAACCTGTCCACATAGGGAGTCATGCACATCTTTTCGGCAAATTTGTACATTCACCCTATTTGGACAGGTTCTAAAAATGTCCGCAAGGGGAGTTCATCCGACGAATTTGCGGGTTACCGGATTTGATCCGTTACTTTATGGCTCGGCAGCCGTTTTTTCTGTTAATGGGAGCAGCCTGATCCGGACATTTTTATTTCTCCGCAAATGATGCAAAACTGCATTTTTTTGGAACGAAACTGCATTTTATATTTTTGCTTTGAAATGTATAATAAAAAAAGCAAAAAGCACGGAATACGGTCATAATATAGGAGGGATCATCAATGAAAAAAGCATTGTCAGTAATAATTCCATCGGCTCTGCTTCTCGGTTCATTCCCGTTAGTTCCGATGAGTTCAAATGCAGCTGACAACCAGTACGAATTTGAAAAAGGCACCATCACTTCAAGCGGCGAGAACAAAGCTGAGCTTGCTGCGGTCAATGGGGCAAGCGGAGGCAAGGCTGTTGACCTAAGAGACGGCGGCAATAGAGTCAGTGTGAACGTCAATGCCTCAGAAGCAGGAAAGTACAGGATAACGTTCCGTTACAGCCAACCCTACGACGAGCAGGGAAAGCTGCAAAACGTTATAATCAACGGAAATAACGCAGGCGAGATAGTCTGCGAGAATACTAATGAGGGTGAGTTCAGAACCGTCAGCGTGAATGCCGACCTCAAAAAGGGCAGCAACGACATCACAGTTGAGGCTTCATGGGGATGGACCTATATGGACGCACTCATTATTGAAAAGGGAAGCTTCACGAACTATTCAGGCGGCGGAAAGCTCTCTAATCCCAAGGCTTCCGCACAGACACAGTCCCTTTATAATTTTCTCTGCGACACTTATGGTAAATATGTGATCTCAGGTCAGCAGGAGTCCACATGGATGGGCAGCGATAACTACGAGTTCGATATTATCAAGCGTGCAAGCGGCAAGTACCCCGCTCTCCGTGGACTTGACTACATGAGCGACGATTTCTCGGGCTGCAACCGGCGTGCTGTTTCTTGGTATCAGCAGGGAGGTATCGTTACTATCTGCTGGCACTGCGGAAGCGATTTCAGTGGCAGTCACACCGAGTCCATGAATACAGATCTTAACTGGGACAAGGCTCTCACGCCGGGAACAAACGAGTACAATAACCTCATCGCAGGCATGGACAAGGGAGCTCAGGCACTTCAGGAGCTTCAGAAGGCTGGAGTGCCTGTTATATGGCGTCCGTTCCACGAATTCGACGGAAAGTGGTTCTGGTGGGGCAAGGGCGGAGCGGACAACTTCAAGAAGCTCTGGCGTATCATGTATGATCGCTATACAAAATACTGGGGACTCGACAACCTTATCTGGAATCTCGGCTACTGCGGAGATGTAAATAGTGGATGGTATCAGGGCGACGAATACGTTGACATTATTGGTTCAGATACATATGTAAACCATACGAATTCGCTCGTTCAGCAGTACAACAAGACGGCTCAGATAGCGAAAAAGCCTGTTTGCCTGCATGAGAACGGTCCTATTCCTGACCCCGAAAAAATGAAGGCTGACGGAGCAAAGTGGCTGTGGTTCATGACCTGGCACACCTCCTTCATCGACAGCAATCAGTTCAACACAACTGATTACATCAAGCAAATCTACAATAGCGACTATATGCTCACGCTTGATGAGCTTCCTGATATATACCACTACGGCAATGCTGCGGTCAGCAGTGATGCTCCGGTGTTTGAGATTGCTCCGCCGGAGACACTCAGAGGAGATGTCAACGCAGACGGCAGTATCACAGTTGCAGACCTCGTGCTTATGCAGAAGTATCTGCTCGGAGACAAGTCCGCAGAGCTTGATGACTGGAAAGCAGGTGACCTCTGCGAAGACGGCAGGATAGACGTGTTTGATTTCGTTTTTATGAGACAGGAGCTTATTGCAGCAGAAGAAACTCAGAAGCAGGTGTATAGCTATGACCCGGCAAAAAAATACGCACAGTATCCCGACAGCTACAAGAACAATATCCAGCAGAAGGGTACAGTCGTCAAGGAGAACTACAATGGCATAAACGGCAATAATTCGCTGAATGTGTACTTGCCATACGGATATGACAAGAACAAGCGATATAACATTTTTTACTTCATGCATGGTATGTGGGATGACGAGAATTCTCTCTTTTATAAGGATAACGGTGAAATGCAGCGAGTTCTTGACAACATGATACAGAATGGCGACATCGAACCAATGATAGTAGTAACTCCCACATTCAACAAGACTGATCCCGAAAATGTGTGGAAGGAGATCCGCCAAAGCGTTATCCCGTTCGTTGAGGGAAAGTATTCGACCTATGCAAATTCTACGTCAGAGGCTGACCTCAAAGCTTCAAGAATGCACAGAGCTTACGGCGGTTTCTCAATGGGAAGCGTTTCTACATGGGCGACATTTGAGAATAGCGTGGATATAATCGGTTACTTCATGCCTCTCAGCGGTGCTCATCACTGGGGTTCGGGCAATGCGGACCCTGCTGCTTTGGCTCGTGCAATTGACAAGGCAGGACTGGAAAAGAACGAGTACTTCATCATGTCCGCAACAGGAACATCGGATTTCGCAGTCGGCAGCCTCAGTCCGCAGATAGAGGAAATGAAGAAGCTAAGTCAGTTTGAGTATACCTCAGATTTCTCCAAGGGCAACCTATGGTATATCCTCGTAAACGGTGGCGAGCATGACTGGTTCTATGTGCGTCAGTACCTCTATAACTGCCTGCCGTTCTTCTTTCACGAAGGATAAACAATTGCGAAAAAGATGACGGCAGCCTTGTCGTAACACTAGAATTCAACGGTGACTTCAAGGACCCGAGTACTGCTTGCTTTGAGATTAATGAATAAGTATGAAAATAGCCGCGGGTCTCCCTGCGGCTATAATTTTTGTTTTCTCAGGAGCACCCTGATTTGAAAGTGATTGTTATCGACACACTTCAAAAGGTTTGGTGCAACACAGATGTCTACTATGGCTCAGACTACAAAGAACTCTCTGTGTTGAAAGTGCTTGCGTACAAGCTGAAAGTTGCAATACTTGTTGTGCATCACACTCGCAAGTGCTACGACAGCGATCCGTTCAATAAACTCGTTTATATTTTTTATACTTCTGATTATCAGATACATTTCTAAGACCGTATATCTCTTCTACGCTATAGGGCAATTGACTCAATTCATCACGAGTTACTATCACAAAATAGTTATCTGAACCATTAACCAATTCGGCAAATCTTTTTGTTTTCAGAAATGAAGCCGTTTCGTCTATGAATACTATATGCTGTTTCAGTCTTGATAATCTTAATTCCCAATCAATTGAAGTAAGGACAGTGCATTTCACATCGCAAATCAGCGTAATACCTGAAGACGCTCCATTTGCTTCATAATCACCAATTAACCTTATAAGTTCTGTTTTTCCTGTTGCACTATTTCCCTGAAGCATGGTTATATTTCTCTTTACGGTCAGAAAATAATGCACCTTATTATTATATAGTTCAATATCATATTTTCCTATCATAAAACCATTACCTCATATAAGTCTGTTGTCAAGCACTGCTTCATTCAGCTCTTTTATAGTGTGAACTATCTTATGAAGATTAACGATCTCAATTTCAAAAGTATCATCGCCAAAATCCATTAGATACCCAAGTCTGATCGTTAAATCTTTCTCTTCAGCGATCTTGAGTATCCAAGAAGCACAGTTACGGTGTTCACTATAAGAATGATCATTCCATCATGATCAATTCTATACTGAACAGCAAGGATGTTCCAAGAGAGGTAGTAAAATTCATAATATATCATGAAATGCTGCATCGAGACAATCCTTTTCATAATGCTGACTTCAGAAGAATGGAACATAAATATCCTAATTATGAGGAATGTGAACATTTCTTATATGGTAAAATGCTTAAATTTGACATAAATGAAATGTGACTTTAAAAATAAGCAGATGAAATTGCATTGTTTGTAAGTTGACAAGAGAGGTAATATAAATAGGCTTAGGAGTTTAACTCAGCATAAGTAATTAACAGCATGATGTCGTAATAGCATCATGCTGTTTACAATTTGATGGCATTTCTGCCCCTTGATTTATCCATGTTAATATGGTATACTAATCATAGGAAATGCTGAAAGCGAGGCGAAAACATGACTGAACGTAAGAAGATACCGATAGGTATCGAGGATTTGAAGGATATAGTTGACAATAACTGCTATTTTGTTGACAAATCCTTGATGATACGTGATATCATCGACAATGGTGCAAAGGTAACACTGCTGACTCGTCCGAGAAGATTC
>DEBW01000143.1:18924-19191 GCA_002348905.1 Ruminococcus flavefaciens
GTTAAAGGGAATGAAACAGGCAAGCTATGAAATGTCTTTTCTGCAATTTAAAAATATCATTGTTGATGAATTTAGCAGACATTGTGAACTTATGAAATCAGACAAATTGTCTCCGGCACAAATTAGCTTGTTTACTTCTATATATAATAATAAAGCCGATGATTCTGCATATTTTAGAGCGTTAAAGTTTTTGTCTGATTGCCTTGCATCAGTTTATGAGGAAAAAGTTATAATACTAATAGACGAATATGATGTTCCTCTTGAAAC
>DEBW01000096.1:0-276 GCA_002348905.1 Ruminococcus flavefaciens
CTTGTTGTTGACCGTGAAAACGATATACGCAAATTCGTGCCGAAGGAGTACTGGTCTGTTGACGCTAAATTTACAGCTCCGGGTTCAAGAAAGGTGTTCGACGCTGCACTTGTCGCAGTTGACGGAAACAAGCTTGAAATACCAAATCAGGCAGCCGCAGACGATCTTCTGAAAAGACTTGAAGGCGCTGTATATACAGTAACTTCCGTCAAGAAGCGTGTCACAAAGAAACAGCCTGCTCCTCCGTTCATAACATCTACGATGCAGCAGGAAGCT
>DEBW01000096.1:442-961 GCA_002348905.1 Ruminococcus flavefaciens
AGAACCGACAGCCTGCGTATATCTGACGAGGCAAAGGCTGCTGCCGCTGAGTACATCGGTACAGTTTTCGGAAGCGAGTACCTGCCGGATAAGCCACGTACCTTCAAGACAAAGAGCAATGCTCAGGACGCTCATGAAGCTATACGTCCTTCAACTCCGGAGCTTTCACCTGAAAGAGTAAAGTCCGGACTTACAAGCGACCAGTTCAAGCTCTACAAGCTTATATGGGAACGCTTCATCGCAAGTCAGATGGCAAATGCTCTCCTTGATACAGTTTCGGCTGAAATAGAAGCAAACGGCTGTACTTTCAGAGCATCCGGCTATTCAGTGAAGTTCGACGGTTTCACAAAGCTCTATGTCGAGTCAACAGACGGTGCAGACGAAAATAAAAAGATGCTTCCTCCGCTTTCACAGGGAGACAATGTTAAGCTTAAATCTATCGCAGGCAACCAGCACTTCACTCAGCCGCCTCCGAGATTTACCGAAGCTTCACTTATCAAGGCTCTCGAAGAAAACGGC
>DEBW01000096.1:1087-1233 GCA_002348905.1 Ruminococcus flavefaciens
CTGATGAAAGACCATTTCAAGGAGATAGTTGATGCTAAATTCACCGCTGAAATGGAAAACAACCTCGATGAGATAGAGCACGGCGTAAAGGACTGGGTAGCAACTCTCCACGACTTCTACGACGGATTCTCCTCAACGCTCCAGAA
>DEBW01000096.1:1366-3146 GCA_002348905.1 Ruminococcus flavefaciens
TGAGTGTTCAAACACAAAGAAGATAGTCACCGAGACAGAGGGTACTTGTCCGAGATGCGGAAAGAAGGTACTGCTTAAAAAGTCAAAGAAGGGCAGAAGCTTCTATGGATGTGAGGGATATCCTGACTGCACATTCATGACATGGAACGTCCCGACTGCTGAGAAGTGTCCTCAGTGCGGAAAGACACTTTTCACCAAGGGCGGAAAATCAGGCAAGCTCGTTTGTGAAAACGAGGGATGCGGATATGAAAGAGAGCTGAAAAAATGACGGCTGTTAATGTTATCGGTGCAGGACTCGCAGGCTGTGAAGCTGCCTGGAGCCTTGCAAGATACGGTATAAATGTAAGGCTTTACGAGATGAAGCCTCAGAAATTCACTCCGGCGCATAAGTACGGCGGATTTGCAGAGCTTGTATGCTCAAATTCGCTGAAAGCTGCAAGACTTGAGTCTGCTGCCGGACTTCTCAAAGCAGAAATGGAGATGCTCGGTTCGCTGACAGTTCCATGCGCTAAGGAAAACTCAGTCGAAGCCGGCGGAGCGCTTGCTGTAGACCGTGAGAAATTCTCTGATGCTGTAACTGAAAAGATAAAGAATTCTCCTTATATCGAAGTCATAGAAGAAGAAGTCACAAAGCTGCCTGAGGGTACTACTATTATAGCTACAGGGCCGCTTACTTCCGGAGCTATGGCGGACGTTATAAAGGAACTTTGCGGCGAAGGACTCAGCTTCTACGATGCGGCAGCTCCTATCGTGACATATGAAAGCCTCGATCAGGACAAAGTATTCTTTGCATCACGCTATGACAGAGGAGATGCAGATTATATCAACTGTCCGATGAACAAAGAGGAGTATCAGGCTTTTTACCGTGCGCTTATCGGAGCAGAGAGAGTTCAGCTCAAAGACTTCGAGACACATCCTTTCAGCGTGTACGAAGGCTGTATGCCGATAGAGGTGCTTGCGTCCCGTGGCGAGGACACCATGCGTTTCGGTCCGATGAAGCCGGTAGGCATTACTGACAAGCGTACAGGAAAGCGTCCTTATGCGGTAGTACAGCTCAGGCGTGAGAACCGTGAAGCTACGCTCTTTAACCTTGTCGGATTCCAGACAAACCTTAAATTCGGCGAGCAGAAAAGGGTATTCTCGATGATACCGGGACTTGAAAATGCTGAATTTATGCGTTTCGGTGTAATGCACAGGAATACATTTATAAACAGTCCGGTGCTTCTTAATGCGGATTTCTCAATGCGTGAGCGTCCGGAGATATACTTTGCAGGTCAGATGACCGGAGTTGAGGGATATATGGAGTCGGCTGCAAGCGGTATCATAGCAGGTACGGCTGCGGCGAGAAAGATACTCGGACTTGAACCGATATCTCTTCCCCGTGATACCATGCTCGGTGCGCTCTCAGCGTATATCAGCGATCCGTTCAATGACGGAAAATTCCAGCCCATGGGTGCAAATATGGGAATACTCCCCGATATCGGAGTGAGGATAAAGGACAAAAAGGAAAAGTACGGCGTATATGCAAAACGTGCCGTAGACTCACTGAGAGGGGAGCTTGATAGGATTGGCTGTAATAATAGTTGACGCTTTCGGAGGAGACAATGCTCCTCTTGATGTACTGAAAGGCTGCGAGAAAGCTGTTAAGGAGCTTGGAGTAAAAGTGCTCCTTACCGGCAGCAGCGACAAGATCAGAAAATGTGCCGCTGAGAACCATATCGACCTCAGCGGTATGGAGATCGAGCATACAGATGATGTTTTTGATATACATGAGGAACCG
>DEBW01000096.1:3179-5244 GCA_002348905.1 Ruminococcus flavefaciens
AAATAATCAAGTCCGGAAAGAATACCTCTATGGCTCTCGGACTACAGCTCCTCGCAGACGGCAAGGGTGACGCTTTCGTTTCAGCCGGAAGCACCGGCGCTCTTGTAATGGGAGCTACCTTCATCGTCAAGCGTATCAAAGGGATCAAGCGAGTAGCTCCTTCGCCTGTGATACCTGCAAATAAGGGAAGCTTCCTGCTTCTTGATGCAGGCGCAAACACAGAATGCCGACCGGAAATGCTTGTGCAGTTCGCAGTAATGGGAAGTGCATACATGGAAAAGGTTATGGGCGTAAAGTCTCCGAGAGTAGGACTTCTCAACATCGGCGCAGAAGAGACTAAGGGCAGAGAGCTTGAAGTTGAAGCCTACAAGCTTCTGAGCAAATCAGGACTTAACTTTGACGGAAATGTTGAAGCAAGAGACCTTCCGGAGGGAGACTGTCAGGTAGTAGTTACCGACGGCTTTACCGGAAATATCGTCCTCAAACTCTATGAAGGCGTAGCGTCGTTCTTCGGCGGCAAGATAAAATGGCTCTATTCCGGAGCTGGAAAGCTGGGAGCATTATTCTCTCTCGGCAAAATCAAGACATTCAGCAAGCAGATGGACTACCGTGAAACGGGAGGCTCTGTGCTGCTGGGCGTAAGAAAGCCTGTAATAAAGGCTCACGGAAGCTCTGACAGCTATGCGTTCTTCAATGCCGTAAGACAGGCGAAGAAGTGCGTTGACGGCAATGTTACCGGAGCTATCGAGGAATACGTCAAGGAAATGTCAGAATCTGACAAGGAGCAGGAAAATGGATAATATTGAAGAACTTGAAAAAAAGATAGGCTATACATTTAAAAATAAGGAACTTATACACCACGCACTTTCACATTCATCCTATGCAAATGAGAAAAAGCGTCCCGGCGGAAGCAACGAGAGACTTGAATTCCTCGGCGACAGCGTACTTTCAATAGTAGTATCCGACTATCTCTACAAGCACCTCACAAGCATTGCAGAGGGTGAGCTTACAAAGCTGAGAGCATCTCTTGTATGCGAAAAGAGCCTTCATATATTCGCAAAACAGATCGACCTCGGAAAGCATCTTCTTCTCGGCAAGGGCGAGGAGAATACAGGCGGCAGGGAACGTCCTTCGATACTTGCGGATGCCTTTGAAGCTGTGATTGCTGCGATATATCTCGACGGCGGCATGGAAGCTGCAAGAAAGCATATTCTCCGCTTCATACCGAAAGACCTTGAACACGGCTGTAAAAAGGCGTTCAGCGACTTCAAGACGGTGCTTCAGGAAGTGGTTCAGAAGAATCCTGAGGAAAAGGTCGAATACGTCCTTATCGGTGAAGAAGGTCCTGACCATAACAAGCGCTTTGTAGTTGAAGTAATGCTCAATTCACAGGTCATCGGAAAGGGCAAGGGCAGAAGCAAGAAGGAAGCTGAACAGCTTGCCGCAAAGGAAGCGCTGGAGCTTATGGGATATGAAGCACAGTAACATATCAATATTCATCCCGCACGTAGGATGTCCGCATCAGTGCAGTTTCTGCGACCAGAGAACCATCAGCGGCGCACAGCATCTTCCGGACGGCAATGAGGTAAGGGAGATATGCGAAAAGGCTCTTGCTGAGGTAAAGTCTCCGGAGAATACCGAGATAGCTTTCTTCGGCGGAAGTTTTACTGCTATACCACGGGATTATATGAACGAGCTTCTCGATGCCGCAAAGGAATATGTCGGCAGCGGAAAGTTCAGAGGCATACGCTGTTCTACCCGTCCGGACTGTATCGACAACGAGATACTTGGTATACTCGCACGAAGCGGAGTTACTGCGATCGAACTTGGCGCACAGTCTATGAGCGATAAAGTCCTTGAAGCAAATGAGCGTGGACATTCAGCGGAAGATGTTGAGAATGCTGCGAGACTGATAAAACAGTGGGGATTTGAACTTGGTTTGCAGATGATGATAGGTCTGTACAGGAGCACCCGTGAGGATGAACTTCTCACTATGCATAAGATAGCTGAGCTTCAGCCCGATACTGCGAGAATATACCCTACGGTCATACTTAAAGGTACTCGT